>CAZLCH010000001.1:0-21526 GCA_964558025.1 uncultured Gammaproteobacteria bacterium
CTATCAATCATATTATGTTTTCGGTGTATTTATTTTTTTATATTCAATCTGTGTCTGGCGAATAATACCAATCATCGAAAGAATAAAAGCAACGCCAATCGAAATAAAAAACCATCGTGGTGAGCTATTATATGTATGATCAAGCCATTGACCAATAGTATAACTAACAATTAGTGGCACCAATACCCAACCCGAGAGTTTAATAAATATCCGCAGGGCATCATAGTACCATAGCTTTTTGTTTAGTTGATCTGACATAATAAAAACAAGGGCGGATTGTCCTTGGTATATTTAGAGTCCAATGGGCTCCCATGAGTAAATATAGGTAATTATTGAGGAAAAGTCAAGAAAAAAAGAATAATAATGCTTGACAAAAATAGTCGATATGCTATAATTTTAATTACTTTTGGGGTTTACCCACCGATCCGGAAACATTATGTTTCCGGTGATGATTGAGAAAGCTCGAGCAATGCCTCGAGTTTTTCTTTTATAATAATTAAATCTTTTTCATCTAAAGCGGCTAATCGCCGTTGAAAACAATTCGAGTGAGACATTCTGATTTGATATAATAAAGCATAACGTTTTTTGCCATGAATAGTAATAGCACAAAACCACGAACCTTTTTTGACTTGAGTTGATAAAGGTATACCGATAAAATTTTCTTTTGAAAGTTTCTTTAAAACTAAAACCGGTCGTTGAAATTCTAAACCTTTGCCACATGACTCGGACTTAATATTAAGTCCGACTGAGCACCACCAAATATCTCCTGTTTTAAATAAATATTGTGTTTGCTTCTGCTCAAGACTTTTTTTAAAAGTATTCCAAACATCAAAGTTCTTATTCATATATTACTTTTTCTCTGGAGGGTGGTTAATAATATACACTACAACATACCAACTTCCTAGCAAAATAGCTATGAATAACTAAGTTGATTGTAATATTACTCTGTCTTAAATGATTTATTCTATTTTTAGACTTTACTTTTATCTTTAGGTATCCCCCACTGCCATCGCGGTGGTTCACCAGTAATATAACAAATAAGTATTAAGACTAAGACTAAAACGGCCGTCTCAGGAATAAAGTTTAATAAGGTATCACTCACCGAATGTGAGTGAGAATCAAGACGATAGAAATTCACAACAATTAAACCAATAAAAATAAACAAGGTAAGCCAACCCGGCCAACGAGCTGGTGTCCAACCCCAACCATATAATTTAGCCTTAAACCAATAATGCTTTGGATTATCTTTTAAATAATTTATATAAGCTCTGATCATAAAATTATTCAAAAAAATATAACGATCAATTTTTTATTAATAATCACTGATAGTTGGTCTATCAAGTTTAAAAAATCGTCGAGCGTTCTCAGTGGTAATTTCCGCCATCCGTCGAATATCAGTCCCGCGAATTTCTGCTATTCGTTGAGCCACATATTTAACCAAAACCGGCTCATTACGCTTACCACGATAAGGTTCGGGTGTCATGTAAGGTGCATCAGTTTCAATCATAATTTTATCAGCTGGTACTTTGCGGATTAATTCATCCCAACGCTGGCTAAAGGTAATTAGACCGGTAAAAGAAATAATTAAACCTAAATTAAAATACTGCCAAGCCAAATTCTCATCACCAGAAAAACAATGGATGACTCCCCACGGACGATCTTTTGGTAACCTATCCTTATATTCCTGACGAAATTCCTGTAATAACACTAATAGATCATCATGCGCCTGCCGACAATGAATAATAACCGGTAAATCAAAGTGTCGAGCCAACTTCAATTGAGTTTGTAAAACTATTTGTTGATTTTTCTTGAGCGTTTCAATGTCTTGATCCATTTCGCGCCAGGCATAATCAAGACCGATTTCACCAATTGCTACAGTTTTAGGAAATTTAGCTAAGACACCATACATATCATAATTAAATATTTCCGCGGGAATTTCTTTGGGGCCATGATCAGTTTCTTCAATCATGGGTTGAAGAGATAAGGGGTGTAAACCAACCGCCGCCCACACACCATTTTGGTATTTATTGGCTATCTCTAAAGCCTTCTTGGAAGATTTGTAATCTGTACCGACGATTACCATACTAGTGTACCCTTCAAGGGCACGTTTAATAACCTTATCAATATCAGGATTAAAAACATCAACATTAAGATGGCTATGGGTGTCAAAATACATAAAAAACATCAAACAGACTTTGTCTGATTTTTAGAAATTATAGTATATCTTTAAGCTGTTGGTAGAGTTTAGGCAAAAGCGGTGCAAACACTTTAGAAATATTAATTAAAAACTTGGCTAACGTTGAATCTTTAATCCATTGTGCCAACATTAGTTGTTCGGGAATATATCGACCACTGATATAAAACGTTAAACCAAATAACAGTACACCTTCAGCCAACCCAAAAACAGCTCCCAGTAATCGGTTAGCAGTCTTTAGAAAAGGAATAATACTCGCGATATTCAAAGTTTGATTAAGTAAGGCAAATAACCAACCAACAATATGAGTTACCACTGAGAAAAGAATAATAAAAGATACTGTTTTACCAATTTGTGGATTACCTGGCCAAATATAACGAACCCAAGAAAATAGCTGATCGTAAAAGTGAGCCGCCACCCATGAACCAGCCACGACGGCCGCTAACATCCCAACTGCTCTGATTAAACCGAAAAAAAAGCCATAAAAAACAAAGAGGCCAAGAATAATCAATAAAATAATATCAAGAATAACCATATACGTGATAAAAGTTTTTCCTAAAGCTCCTCTTTTCTTTCACGCACATAACGCGTCCACTGTTCAGCAATCTCGACAAAAATTTTGAACGGCGCCTCAATAATAAAATCAAGAATAAAAGCAAAGACATTTAAACGCGCAAATTTTCCTGAGAGCCATTTACCGGTTGCTACAAACGGTACAGAGAAAAAGTCAATCAGAAAACCGACGATATTTTCGCGCGCATCAACCACTAACCACTCTTTAGCAGTACGACGAATACGGATGATAAAAAAGCTAGCAAAAGCCAAGAAGAAAAGGAAAATAATAACACTGACCCAGCTAAAATGTATTTCTTCGAGCAACCAGATTACCGCACCAAAAGAGACAAAAAAAGTGATGGTATAAATTAAGGTAAAAATCACGTTAACAGCTTGATGACGACCACGCGGTTTACGCAATTTGATAGTAGCGCGTTTTTTTTCATTATAAATAATCTCTTCAATACCCTCAATAATTCGACGAGTATTATCATCACCAGGCAGACGCATAAAAATCACCGACAAGAAGATTAACACGGCTGGAAAACCAACATTAACTGCTAGTGAAATAGGATTAATTTTTTCACCAAAAAATTGTGTGGCTGGCGCTTCCAATAAAACTACAAAAATTGACTTGGTTAATAAAATATAAATAATACTACGCCACGCCGAGCGCCAGAGCGTATTACGCGCCTTATTGTAACGACGTTTACAGGCAATCCGGACTTTATGGGTAAAAATCTTTGAATCTTCATTAAGGCTATCGTAGACTTCAACTGGATTCTCCTTAATAACATCCTCAAAAATTTTAAAATAGACTGTATACACTTTAACAATTTGATTAAGCTGACTCGCGAGGGGATGTTGCTGCTGGGCATCAATCACTCGTTTTAACGTGGTGATTTGCGCCGCAACTTTTTTTAAACCAGTACTAGAAATATTTTCCCAATCGGCATTAAAGTAACGAAAGAGAATTAAAGCCAACATATCTTTATCAAACTTCAAAAAATTACGATAGATGGCGAGGTAAATTTGAATCGGCAAATCACGTTCATACGGCAGTGAAGTCGGCAATTCAACCCTTTTTTCCAGCATACGATACATGGCAAGAACAATCGCTCGGGTTGCCTGGTTGTAACCAATATGTTCTTCAATTTCAGCCGCCGCTAAACCCATGAGCCAATTTGTTAGTTCACTGCGATTCCCAAAACCTTTAGCTTCATTATCACCGTCAGAAAAAAAATTAGTCTGACTAGCGGCTTCGCTTAAAGATAAGGCACGTAAGCTCGTATACTTATTAATAATCTTTGCCACTTCTTCAATCTTTGTTTCTGGCAAAACATTATTAGGTAAATAACCGGCTCGAATCAACTCAATTAATAAATGTTGGGCTAAGGTACGACTATCTTCGGCTCGTACCAATCGGACTGTACCCTCAATGACTAATTGTCGTTTGAGAATTCTGAAAATGGCGTCTTTACGCAAAAGATGCTCTTCTGAATAATGAACAGCATTACGAATCTTTTCATAGTAAAAAGACATCTTTGAAATCAGATTGGAAACTTGTAAACGTGCAACTGACTCATCATCATGTGAGACAGGGTGTTGCTCGACATACAGAGCTTGAAAAATTTTTTTGGCGGATGGCGTAATAGTCAGTGGACCAGTCTCTTCCTGATGTTCTGAGTTTGAAGACATAATAAAAAGAGTTATAAAGTTGAAAGTTATAAAGTGGGGGTATCGTATGGATGTAACTTACTTTATAACTGCTTTAATTTTAGCTTTTATGGGGCTATTATTCAACCCTCCAGCCCTTCTCATGTTGAATTAAATGACCTTTAACTGTAAAACCAGCGGCCTTGCGATGACCACCGCCGCCCAAACGGCGAGCTAAGGCACCAACATCAATATCATCTCGCACAGTACGTAGATTACCGCGAATCATATTTTCGCCATCTTCCCGTAAAACTAAAATCGCTTTTGTATCAGATAAAGAAGAAATAAACTCTGCGAGACCTTCAACCGCCTCTTCATTACTACCCGTAGTTTTAAAATCAGCCTCAGTTAAAACCGTATAGGTAATATCATAGCGTGTGGCTTTTTGTAGACGACTTAACGCTAATCCCCATAGACGTAAATCACCCGCCGCTTTTGTCCGCCACGTACGGTTAATTATTTTTGGTAGACTGGCTCCTCGTAATAAAAGGCGAGCGGCGGCGGCAATAGTTTTTTCACTGGTTGAAGAAAAGGTAAAACTGCCGGTATCAGTTAAAATACCGGTTAAAAGACAATAAGCCATAGGAGAATTTAAACGCACACCGGCTGTCTGACTGAGTTGATATAACATCTCAGTGGTTGAAGCGGCTAGTTCCCTAATCTCTAAATCAGAAACTTTCTCGACTGATGGATGATGATCAATTTCAATAAAAAATTGTTTTGAAGTACGTTGACTAATTTGTTCAGCTATATTGGTACGCGCCAAACTACCACAATCAAGACTGACAATCAGGTCAAAGTCTTTTAGCTGAAAGGAAGTACTGTCAGTCGTAATTTGATCATAGTGGGGTAAAAAATTAAGTGTGGTTGGTAATGGTCCTGCCGAATAAGCAATATAGTGCTTCTTAAGCACTGACAGCCATTCCATCATAAAACCAATCGACCCCAAAGCATCACCATCAGGAGCAATGTGAGTTATCAATAGAATATGTTGAGCGGCCATGATCCGGTCAATCGCCTGACGATACAAATCTATCATGTAAGATGTTGAAAAACTTTTTCGAGCTCCGCGGCTTGACGTTCCGTGGTATCAATCTTCCAACGTAAGGAGGGAATTCGTCGTAGCTTTAATCGCCGATGCAATAATTTTGAAAAACTCACTGACTTCTGTCGTAGCTGTCGCAAGACTGTTCCCGTTAACTTTTCCGGTAAAACTGAAACAGCGATATTGGCTTCGCGTAAATCCGGACTACAATCAACATATACCACTGTTACTAAACCGCCCCGAACGGGAATTTCCTGAAAAATAAGCTCGGCAATTTCTTTTTGTAATAGCGAATTAACTTGTTCGATACGAGGCATACATAATAAAAAGTTATAATTTTCAACTTTATAACTTTTTTTATTTTACTTTCTTCATTATCTCTTTCTGCTCATAACAGACAAGAATATCACCCACTTCAATCACTGGACTACCCTCAAAACGCAAACCACATTCCTGATTAGTTTCTACGCGCTGAACTTCAATTTTAGCACTTTGTAAACTAGTCATCTTACCACTGGCAATCATTTCTTTATCGCGCATTACTTCAATAAAAGTATTGGCTTTAATTTCACCATCAAGTACTCGACCGCCAACAATCTGTGATTTTGCTTCCGTGCGAAAAACCGCCGCTACTTTCAAACGTCCAAGATCAACGCGCTCAAATTCAGGTTTCACCAACTCCTGAATAATTACTTTAATATCATTAATTAAATCATAAATGACTCGATATAACTTAACTGATACATTTTTATCGCGAGCCAAATTTTCCGCCGCCGGTGAGACCGTAACGTTAAAACCGATAATACGCGCACCATTAGTTTCCGCGCGAATAATATCGCCTTCAGCAATATTACCCAAACCTTTGTTAATAATCTTCACACGAACACCCTGGGTGTCGATTTTCGACAAAGAATTTTCAATCGCTTCACCGGATCCAAGCATGTCGCTTTTAATAATTAAATTAATTGTCTCGACCGTTGTCTGTTCTTCATCAGTTTCAGTCTCAACCAGAGGAGAAATAGCCGACTGTCGATTAAAGCGATATAATTTGGTTTTATTCTTTTCACCTTCGCCGACTTCTAAAATATCACCCACTTCAGGTACAACTTTTAAGCCAATTAATTTTACTGGGGTACCAGGCACAGCATTCTCAACGTTCGCACCGGTAAAATTCTTTAAAGCGCGAACCTTACCCGCATCCAAACCATTAAACATAATCGGATCACCAACGCGCAAAGTACCATTTTGGACTAA
This sequence comes from uncultured Gammaproteobacteria bacterium, assembly GCA_964558025.1. Classification (GTDB taxonomy): domain Bacteria; phylum Patescibacteriota; class Patescibacteriia; order Patescibacteriales; family Patescibacteriaceae; genus Patescibacterium. The sequence continues at coordinate 6,765 of CAZLCH010000001.1, forward strand.
GACAGTGGCAATGGCACCCTCACCTTTATCTAAACGTGATTCAATAATTGTACCAACCGCCGCGGCATCTGAATCAGCTTTTAAATGTTCGCTTTCTAGATCGGTCATTAAAAGCAACATATCAAGTAAGGCCGGCACTCCTTCACCGGTTTTAGCTGATAATGGTACAGAAATAATTTTTCCACCCCAGTCTTCAGTAAGAATGTTTAACTGGGATGATAATTCTTGTTTAACCTTTTCCGGATTAGCGTCATTTTTATCAATTTTATTAATAGCAACTAGGAAAGGAATTTTAGCGGCGGTAATAATACGGTAGGCTTCAACGGTCTGCGGTTTAACACCATCATCAGCCGCAATTACCAATACAGCTAAATCAGCCACCTTGGCGCCACGATTACGCATAGCCGTAAAAGCTTCGTGACCCGGTGTATCAATAAAGGTAATAAGCTTGTCATTATGGCTAATTTGGTAGGCGCCAATATGTTGAGTGATACCACCTGCTTCAGACGCCACGACATTACTTTGACGAATTGTATCGAGCAGTTTAGTTTTGCCATGATCAACGTGGCCCATAATGACAACGACTGGAGGACGAGTTATTAAATCAGTGGCTGTTTCTTTAGTTGCTAAAGTGGCTTTAATTTTTTCCTGAGCGGATTGCATCTCATTTATTTCTACTTCGGTCTCAGCCGGAGCTACCTCAACTCCCAAATCAGCGCCGATAATCGCCGCGGTTTCAAAATCAATTTTTTCATTCATTGAAGCAAAAATATTATTTTTCATTAACTCAGCCAGAATTTTGTTAATCGGCAACTTCACTAGAGCGGCAAAATCTTTCACCGTAATAAGTGGTGGAACACTAATATGAGTAACATCAGCCGGTGCCGTTAATTTTACTTTGGCTTCGGCGACGCGGCGTGACGCCAAGCGACGTGATAACATCCCCCACGAACGAATAATTTTGTTGGCAGTATGATTATCAATTTTGATCGCTTTTTGTCCAATATCAAAACCAAGCTTCGGAAGATTATCGCGAAGATCTTGGGGAGGGATTTTCAGAATACGAGCTAACTCAGAAATATTCATGCTAAAAGTTTAAACAAATAAACGTAATTATTGTTTAAAATTACAAGAAAATTTAAAAAATGTCAAGATTTCAAAAATAAATATAACCTCTATTCTTAGATTATAATATTCCTCTCAATTAAATAAAAAACGGAGGTTTTATCAAAAACTTCCGTTTAAAATTTTCTCTTACTATCCTCTATAATCCTCTTCTTTCTTTATCTCTTCTACTTTATTTATAAGTCTCAAAAATGAACTACAAAATCCTAGAATAATAATAAAAAATATTACTACTACAGCTACTATCTCTTTTATTATCTCCATAGTCACTCCCTATCTATAAATTAATAAAAATAACTTTTAATAAATTTTAATACTTTAATATACAATGTTTAAAAAAGCAAATTGAAATTAAAACTATTTATACTATCAACATCGCATCACCAAAACTAAAAAATCGATATTTTTCTCTAATAGCCTCTTGATAAATAGTCAGTAACTTCTGACGACCAACTAAGGCCGAAACTAATAATAGTAATGATGACTGCGGGAGATGAAAGTTTGTCACCAAACCGTCAATCACCTGAAAATGATAAGGTGGGTAAATAAAAATATCAACCCAATCGGAAAAACTACGATATTGTTTTGCTTGATAGGCCGCCTCAAGAGCACGAGTAGTGGTTGTACCAACCGCGATTACCTTTTTATTTTTCTGCTTCGCCTGTTTAATCGTCTGCATAACATTTTGCGTAACTTCTACCCACTCACTATGCATCTGATGTTTTTTAAAATTATTGATTCGAATCGGTAGAAAAGTCCCCAGACCGACATGAAGTGTAATGGTTTTTATTATCACGCCTTTACGCTGTAGCTGTTGTAACAGTCGAGGTGTAAAATGTAAACCGGCGGTTGGCGCCGCCACCGAGCCTCGTTGTGTATCAGCGGCATAGACCGTCTGATATTCTTTTTTATAATTTTTATGATGGGATTTAATATAGGGCGGCAACGGCGTTTGTCCGTATTTTTCTAAAGCTGAATAAAAGGACGCTCCTTTGATATTAAATGAAACAATCCAGGTTTGATCCTGCTTCACCAGCAAAGTTGCCACAAACAAACGGCTGATAATAATTGTCGCCCCTGGTAACAATCCCTTACCACGCACCAAACATTCCCATTGTTCCAATCGTTTAGCTGTAGGCGATAAACGTCGAACTAAAAAAATTTCTACCACACCACCGGTTACCTTTCGACCTTGTAAGCGCGCGGGAATAACTTTCGAATTATTAAGAACCAAAACATCACCGGCTGACAAATAATCAACGATATTAAAAAAACGCCGATGCTCAAGATGAAATGGTTTTTTCTGAATTACTAAAAGTCGTGAATGATCACGTGGTCGCGAGGGTGCTTGCGCAATTAATTTCTCGGGAAGATTAAAATTAAAATCAGACAGCTTCATGCGTAGCGGCTTGCTTAGTTGTCGGAGTAGTGGCTTCGGCCATCAAACGCATCAATAAATCACGGACATACTCTGGATCAGGAATCTCTTCGAAATAAAATTTATTTTGTTCCGCCGCCGTTTGTACGGTTAAATCGCCGTATTTCCAAATCGTGGGCCAAAAACCGCTCGTATCACTGGTAATATCTTGAATTTTTGACAGCATTTGCTCAGCAATTTTGCGTGAAAAAAAACCGTTTTGTTGAACATCAATAATACGACGGTCGGTAATCACCCAAATATCTAAGAGATAATCGATCATGGAAAAAAATAATAAGAGCCAAATAAATAAAAAATAAGCGCTCAGTGCCAAGCTAACAATAATCATAGTGATCTGATATTGGGCGATGTCAGCAAATAAAATATTACCAACAAACAATAAACCAACCGGTAACAAAGCTAACAAAATAAACAAACCAATCCTTCGCAAGGCAACAAAGATATCTCGATGTAATATCTTGATAATCTTTTCACCTTCAAGTGGGTGGGGTAGGGCGTATAACGACAACATATTAATTACTAAATTCAATAAAATTTATTGGGAGTGCTCCGGAAAAAATCGAAACAGTTTCTTGCCAGTTAACCTCCTGTACGTACAAATAAGAAACCTGAAAAATAACCACACAACCAATAAAATAGATGAGCCCTAGTAAAAAAGTACTGACGCGTCGACCACCAAAACGAAAGAGGTGATAATAACCAGTTAAACTTAAAAAAAACCAAATCAATAGAAAAATCGCGTAGGGAATCAGTAGTAATGAGAAAGGCAAGGACATATTCTTTATTTTAACTTCTATCGCGACGTCTGCCTAGGTGGGTATACGCCACATCAGTCACCTCACGTCCGCGCGCTGTACGGTTTAAAAAACCAAGCTGAAGAAGATAGGGTTCATAGACTTCCTCAATCGTGGCTAAATCTTCACCGGTCGCCGCGGCAATGGTTGTAATGCCAACCGGTCCACCGTCAAACTTATCAATAATTGTTTCTAAAATTTTTCGATCAACCCGATCCAAGCCCTGCTCATCAATTTCCAGTAAGGCCAAAGCCTGGCCGGCAAATTCAGGGTTAATCACACCGTTAGCTTTTACTTCACAATAATCGCGTACCCGACGTAATAGACGATTTGCTAGGCGAGGAGTACGACGAGCTCGACTGGAAATTGTTGTGGCTGAAACAGCGTCTAAATCAAGACCGAGTAAACGAGCACTACGAGTAATAATCTGCTCTAAATCCTGTAACTGATAAAAATCAAGATGATAGGTCATACCAAAACGATCACGTAGCGGCGATGATAAAAGACTAACACGCGTAGTAGCACCAATAATGGAAAAACGCGGTAAATCTAAACGTAATATTTTAGCTGATGGCCCTTTGCCAATCACAATATCAAGACCATAATCTTCCATTGCTGGATATAACACTTCTTCAACCGTTCGAGATAAACGATGAATCTCGTCAATAAATAAAATATCGCCTGCTTGTAAGTTAGTTAAAATCGCCGCCAAGTCGCCCGGTTTTTCTAAGGCTGGTCCTGATGTTACGCGTAATTGCGCGCCTAGTTCGTGCGCAATAATATGCGCCAAGGTAGTTTTACCTAAACCCGGTGCGCCGTATAATAAAATATGATCAATCGCTTCTTGACGCTGACGAGCCGCTTCAATCAAAATCAGTAAATTTTCTTTTACTCGCTCTTGGCCAATATATTCTCCAAGCGATCGCGGGCGTAAATTTATCTCGCCCTCATCTTCCGCCCGCAACTCCGGGGAAATAGTTTCTAAATTGTTGTCAACCACTGTGGCCATGGGATTAAGTTAAAAATAAAAAAAGATATATAAAAAAAGAATAACAGTATAATTAAAAATCATAAACCACTTATTTGACCAACCAATACCAGAAAAATGAAACTTCGATAATGGCCATAAAATCGGCGTTGGGAACGCTCGACGGTTATGCGTAAAAACATCAAGTAAAATATGAAAACCCCAACCACAAATCGCAATCGCCCACCAATAAAAACCACAAACCAGTAAAATAAGAAAAACTGCTAACCAAATAATAAAACTATGAAAAATATTATACAGTCTCATAACATACGCGGGAAATAATGATTGGGGTGGTTTTTTAAAAAACAATATTTTCCGTAAAAATAGACTATTAAACATCGGCCCAAAACTAACTAAGTCAGGAATAATGCCAAACGCTGTTGCCACTAACCGTTGTTCGGTCGGTGCGTCTTTGAAAACCAAATTAGTGAGAAGAGCGTGCGAAATAATATCCATACAAACAAAAAATTATAGCGGGCATTAATTCCTGGCCGGAAATTTACCCTTCAACGCATCTTTAATAATCATTTTTATTTCCTCAGAAAAATCCTTATCTAAAATCCACTCTAAAAAAGTCGGATCCTGTTCGGCAATTTCCACTAAACTGCGATGTCTATGTTTAGAAAAAGAGAAATGTAGCTGTTCATCTTTCCAATAAAACTTACCTTCGCTGTCAAAAAAATCATAAGCACTTTGATTTTGTAGCGTCTTGATTTTTTCAACACCATACTGTTTCGTTTGTGCTTTTAAAATATCTACCGTCACCTGCGTATCAGCCAAAGCATCATGGGCATCAACATGATTCTTATGACAATAATACTTATAGGCACTTGCCAAAGTGCGAGGCTCAAAGTAATGATAAATTGTTTTAGTGTCTAAAATATCACTATGCCGGTAAGAAAAAGTCAAATTGCAGCGGAAAAATTCTTGCTTGAGCAACAGTAAATCAAAACCGGCAATATTAAAACCGCTATAATAGCAATTATTGAAAACGGTTAATAATTCTTCAGCCTTGGTTTTGAATAATGGCGCTGAGCGAACATCAGAGTCAGTAAAACCATGTACGGCGGTTGATGACGGTGGAATTGGCATTTCCGGATTAAAAACCAGATTAACTTTCTTTGGCCGTGCCTTACCTGGCTCATATTTAATATAGGCTAACTGAATAATCCGATCAGTAATTAGCGATAATCCGGTAGTCTCAAGGTCAAAAAAAATTAGCGGTCGATCAAGTTGTAATTCATCGAGAAGGTGGGTGGGCATAGGGACGTAAAAATGAAGTTTAAGACAAAATAATAGTAAGACTTGATGCTAAAATTATAGCCTAGGCTCTTAAAAAAAGCCACGCACTCAGGCTTGCCAAGACAGTTTAATCATGCTAGGTTATATTTATACTTTTAATATATTAATTAATCGTGCCGACCACTGTTTTTGGACTACCGGTTAGTAGTTTATGCTTAATGTTAGTACTATTTCTCTATTTTTCTGAATTTTACCTGAATACTTGCTTAACCAAAGACCCACTGCCTCTTTTCCTGATATCTCAGGATTAACATTAGCTCTCCTCAAACGTGCTTCGGCATGGAAACAATTCTATGCCATACGTTATATATGTTCTCATTGCCCTTATTTTCTCTTTTTTTGGTTACTGGCTCCGCAAACAACGAGCTTTAACCCAAGCTAACAGCGCTGAACTTAAAGCCGAAACAATTTTGAATGAAACTAAAAACAAAGAAAAAAAAATCGTACTGGAAGCGCAGGATAAAGCTTTAAAAATTATTGAACAAGCAAAAAAAGAAGCTGACGAACGTCATAAAGAAACAACTCATATTCAGCAACGTCTTGAAGAGCGGGAAAATCTTTTTTCACAAAAACTACTTGAACTCCAAGATAAACAGCAAACACTATATGACAAGGTGGGACAGGTTGAAGAAGCTAAAGCTAAAATCGAAACCTTACGTCTTGAGCAAGTAGCCATGCTGGAAAAAGTCGCTCATCTCACTAAAGAAGAAGCGCAAGAAAAATTATTTGAGCGTCTGGAAAAAGACAGTAAAGAAGCACTGGCTTCACGTCTAAAAAAACTTGAAAATGAAACCTCAGAAGTGATTGATGAGAAAACTAGAGAACTGGTCGGAGCGGCAATGCAAAGATTATCATCAAATTTCATTACCGAATTAACCACGACGACCGTTGACTTACCTAATGATGAAATGAAGGGTAGAATCATCGGTCGCGAGGGTCGCAATATTAAATCGATAGAACAACTCACCGGCGTAGAAATCATCGTTGATGACACGCCTAATGCGATCACGATTTCCGGCTTCTCGGCGATCCGACGTCATATTGCCAAACGCGCGCTTGAAAACCTCATTAAAGACGGACGAATTCATCCAACTAAAATTGAAGATGCGGTTGATCTAGCGAAACGCGAATTAGCACTTGATATTAAAAAAGCCGGTGAAGAAGCTTTATATGAACTTGGTATTACTGGTTTTGATCCAAAACTCGTACAAATTATTGGTCGCCTTAAATACCGCACCAGCTATGGTCAAAACGCCTTGAAACACGCGGTGGAAGTTTCGCATTTATGCGGTTTATTAGCTGAGACCCTTGGCGCTGATGTGAGTACTGCAAAAAAAGGTGGCCTCTTACATGATATTGGTAAAGCGGTTGATCATGAAGTCAAAGGTAGCCATCCGGAAATTGGCGGGCAGATTGCGCGTAAGTTTGGTTTGAGCGAAGCAGTGATTGCCCCGATTGAAAAGCACCACGAAGATCATCCCGAAGATTTAATTACTGTCATCGTTAAAGTTGCCGATGCGATCTCATCTTCTCGTCCGGGTGCTCGTCATGATAGCTTTGAACAATATGTCCAACGGCTTGAAGAATTGGAAAAAGTCGCACAATCATTTAATGGCGTAGAAAAAGTCTATGCCATTCAAGCTGGTCGCGAAGTGCGAGTTTTTGTTAAATCAGAAGAGGTTAATGATATTCGTGCGCATGAAATTGCTAAGGAAATGGCGAAAAAAATCGAGGAAGAATTACAATATCCAGGTGAAATTAAGGTTAATTTACTGCGTGAAACACGTGTGATTGAATACGCTCGTTAAACGTAATAGTATAGCTGTAGATAGCAGAATTTTTTAAGCCTCTTTACAAACAAAAAATTTTCTGCTATAATATATTATATATTAAGACTAGTAATGAAATCTTGATTTACAGGAGTATTTGGAAAAGTAGTAATTTACTCAGTCATTCATACTTCACGATTAACTGCGGATTCTTATATATCCGCTTATATAGACCATAGTATACTATTGGTATAGTCGTTAGACTTAATTATTATCACTGTTTCTACATATTATAGCGTTATAACGTCTTATTATTAATTAATATTGTCAAAAAACTCTTTGTTGTTTTCACAAACCGTGAGATACTATCTAGAGATACTTATCCTCAACTTGTTATGTTTTCTTTTTTACGTCGCCGATCAGCTGGTAATAAAAATGCTGATCAGCAGTTAGTTTTTCAACTCTCAAAATCACGTATTCCCTCGTTACGCCAACTTAAATATTTTGGACACTTTATTAAAGGCCGCGAACGAACACTGTTATATATTACCAGTTTATTATGTATCAGTGGTTTTATGATTCTCGCGACTATTTTTTATCGTCATCATATTGAATTGATTCCTAAAGCCGGCGGTCGTTATATTGAGGGTATGGTTGGTAACCCACAATATATTAATCCCTTATATTCAAGTTTTAATACGATTGATGCTGATCTTGAGCGATTAATTTTTTCACGACTGTTTACAGTTAACCCTACGGGACAAACCATACCTGATCTAGCTTCCGGTTATGATATTTCCCCTGATCAAAAAACCTATACTGTCTACATACGTGAAGCACAATGGACTGATGGTAGTTCAATCACCGCAGATGATATTATTTTTACGTTTAAGCTTATTCAAGATCCGAATTATCGTTCGCCTCTGCGTACTCGCTTTATTGGTGTTACCGCTGATAAAAAAGATGATCAAACCGTTATCTTTACGCTCAAAGAACCATACGGCCAATTTACCAACTTACTTGATTTTGGTATTTTGCCAAGCGCTCTGTGGGATGGTGTTACCCCGGACATGATACCGTTAGCTGAATTAAACTTAAAACCAGTTGGCTCGGGACCATACCAACTCAAGTCGCTCTTAAAAAATAATATTGGCACAGTCCGTTCTTATACCTTAGAAAGAAATCCTGTCTATTACGGACAGGCACCCTATCTTGATGAAATAGTTTTTAAATTTTTCCCGAGCGCAGAAGAAATGATTAGTGCTCTTAATAAAGGACAGCTTAATGGTCTGGCGGAATTACCAGCTGATTTAAAAGACACGATTATTGCCAAAAATTCGCTACAGTACCAACAAGGTATTAAACCGCAACTGACTGCTCTCTTTTTTAATCTCAGCAAAGCCCCCGTTACTGAGAAACCAATTCGTCAAGCTCTTACTAGTTTGAATCTTAATGAGATTATTACGGCCGCCCCATCACAAAACAATCTTCCGGCTGATAGCATCTTAATCCCAGGACAAGCTGGTTATAATTCACAATCAACACTTAATTTTGATGAAGCACAAAAATTACTTGACGATAATGGCTGGAAAAAACGAACAATTACTGAGACTGATGTTACCAACGCTAAAACCGCCAAAAATGGGAAAGACGCTGGTAATATTGTCGCGCTTGGTACAGGAGAATGGAGCATGAAAGATAACCAGGGTATTATCATCACCTTAACAGCTCCCAATGCTTTACAGGCAGTGGCAGAAAAAATTGCCGATAACTGGAGAAAACTTGGTATTAAAATCGATGTAGCTTTACAGAGTGATGAAACAATTCAAAGTGAAGCTTTGGGTAATAAAAATTTCCAAGTACTATTATATACTGAGGCGATTGAAAATAATGACCTTTATCCGTTTTGGACTACTGGTGCCCCAGGTAATATCACCAATTACAGTAATAAAGAAGTTGATACCTGGTTAACTGAAGCTCGCTTAACGGCTGATATACAAGCGGCTACTGAACGTTACCAAAAATTTCAAACTGCGATACACACTGATGTACCAGTAATTCCGTTATACTGGCAATCATATATTTATCCACAAACAAAAAAATTAAAGGGTCAAAAAATTAGTCTTCTGCGCACTGCCAGTGATCGTTTCGCCGGTGTGGGTGAATGGTACTTCAAAGTAACGCGACGATTAAAATAAACGCAAGCCGAAGTGGCGAAATTGGTAGACGCGCAGCGTTCAGGTCGCTGTAAAGGCAACTTTGTGAGGGTTCGAGTCCCTCCTTCGGCACACACTAAGTTATAAAGTTATCAAGTTGAAAGTTTATAAAGTTGTAGGCGGACTACTTTAATAAGCTAAATACCATAAGAAAACTTTATAACTTTATGAACGTTATAACATTATAACTTTAAGAACTTATCTATTTTATGATTACAAAATATAAACAACCTTCTCGGTCGCCGTATGGACGATCGAAAATAACCGGTCGGGAAATGACTAATCAGTCAAGCCCCACCTCTTTAAACCGTCGACCAGGACGGCCAATGCCAACGCGCCCAACTGATCTAAAACGACCAATGTCGACTAAACGATCAGTTATGAGTAGTGGTGCGAAGCGGCCGCTCAGTCGTGATAACCGTCGCTTCTCAACGCCACGTCGACAAGGATCATTTTCGACTACTCGCCCTTATTCATCGACCCCAGCCACACCTCATCACTTACGCGTTATTCCGATTGGCGGCTGTGAAGAGGTTGGCCGTAATATGACAATCTATGAATACGGCGAAGATATTGTCATTATTGATATGGGCATTCAGTTTCCCGAAGAAGATATGCTTGGCATTGATTATGTTATTCCTAATATCGAATATCTCAAAGGCAAAGAGAAAAATATTCGCGGGGTCATTTTTTCTCATGGTCACCTTGACCATATTGGCGCCGCACCAATTTTACTGGAAAAGCTCGGCAACCCGACTATCATCGCCCGCCATCTGACTATGGCGATGATTAAACATCGTGTTGAAGATTATAAACCTAACAGCTCAAAAAATCTTAAAACTGTCCTAATTAAAGGGATTGAAGACAAATTACGTTTAGGAATTTTCAATATTAGCTTTTTCCAAGTTGAACACTCAATCATGGATGCCGTTGGTGTAGCCATTAATACACCAATCGGTACTGTCATCCATCCTGGTGATTGGACTATGGAAAGAAACCGTACTACCGGCGAACCAGTGATTGACTATTCACATCTAGCTAAACTGCCTCGACCAACGATTCTGATGTTGGAAAGTCTTGGTATGGTGAGTCATAAACCAAGTCCAACCGCCGAGGAGTTGAAAAATAATCTTGAAGCAATCTTAGCTAAAGCTTCTGGTCGAGTAATTATTGGTACCTTTGCTTCTCAAGTTGAACGAGTTGGCTGGATTATTGAAATCGCGGAAAAGCTAGGAAAGAAAGTAGCGCTTGATGGTTATAGCATGAAATTTAATACCGAAATCGCGCGTGAGCTTGGTTATATCAAAGCTCGCAAAGATACCTTTATTAAAATTGACCAAATCTCACAGTATGATGACAAAAAAATTGTGGTGATTTGTACTGGTGCACAAGGTGAAGAAAATGCTGTTCTTTCACGTGTCATTGAGGGCAGTCATCGTTCACTACGAATTCAAAAAAATGATACGATTGTTCTCTCCTCATCAATTATTCCCGGTAATGAACGTACTATCCAACGATTGATTGATAATCTCTACCGCCAGTGTGATAACGTCATCCATGGTAATTTAATGGATATTCATATTTCTGGTCATGGTACTAAAGATGATATTGCCCATATGCTTAAAACCATTCGACCGGACTACTTTATTCCAGTCTATGGCAATTACTTTATGTTGCGTGAAGCCGAGAAACTCGCCAAATCGATTGGTTTTAATCCAAAACATATTATTGTCCCAGACAATGGTATGGTGATTGAATTTGATAAAAGCGGTCTACGCTCTAACAAAGAGAAGGTACCAGCTAACTATGTCTTTGTTGATGGTATGGGAGTGACTGACTCAAGCAACAACGTTGTCTTACGTGATCGCAAAATGATGTCAGAAGATGGTATGATTGTCGTTATCACCACCATTGATTCAAAAAGCGGTGAACTCTTAAGCAGTCCTGATATTATTTCCCGCGGTTTTGTGCACATGAAAGAAAACCAGGATTTGATCCAAAAAACTCGTCAGAAAATTAAACTCTTAGTTAAGAATCGCCCCCAACCTCAACCAGGTATGACTGAAGATGATTATCTAAAAAATCGCATTCGAGCGGAAATCGGACAATTTCTTTTTCAACAAACAAAACGTCGTCCCCTCCTCATGCCGGTTGTAATTCGAGTATAATAGTTATTCTATCTAAAAATGAACTACCCCCAGCTGTAACGCTGGGGGTATCAGTATGAGTGGCTACGCCACTGGCCACAGTTTCGGTTGTACTAAATCAACCTGATGATGAGATTGATCGCGCACATAGCGATAGACGGCTGTTTCATTTAAGCCCACCGTGGAAACAAAATAGCCCCTTCCCCAGAGTACGCCTTTGGGGAATTTTTTTGTTTTCTTTTTGATCCAACCTGAAGTTTTGCCTTTGAGAATTTGAATAATGTAGGCAATGGAGTACTTGGGTGGTATAGCGATATGAAGATGAATATGCTCATCGCCAATATGCCAGGCATAGATCGTTAATCCCTTCCACTTCGCAATGTGCTTGAACATTCGCTTCAACTCTTGTGTAATATAGGGGTCAGAGAGCACCTTACCCCGATACCTGGGTGTCCATACAATGTGATAACTACAATGGTATGTGCAATGTTCAAGATGGTAGAGTAGGGTTGTTCGAGCTGACATGATAGCATCACCTCCTTTCTAGGATTGGTGATGTTATTATATCCCGAGGGCTACGCCTTGAAACGCACACACCCGCTGACGCGGGTGGTTTATTTGATTAACACAAAACGACCGCTTTAACGGTCGTTTTATAATCTTTACAATAGATACAACTATGCCTCTCGACCAAACATACGTTCTAGTTTGCTGGTGGCGCCCTGGCCGATGAGTTGGTTATAGAGTCCTACCCAGGTAACAGTTTGAAAAACCGTTACCATTGAACCACCAATAACAACAATGGCGGTCATTAGTAAAATTGTCAGAGTTAACATCAAAATCCACAATGGATAAAAACCAATCATCAGGGTTACAACATATAGAATAATAAAAGGAATTGCCACGATCAAGACACTGATAAGAATAAGGAATGTGCCAAGTAGACTAATGGCAAATAAAATAAAAGCCATCTCTAAGCTCACCAGCCAGTTATCCCAAAATAGATTCCAGCCATACTGTATAGCCTCAACAAAACTCTTACCTTTAATAATAACCGTCGCGATTGCATAACGAGCCATCAAAGCGAGTGATAAAGCAAAGCTGAAAAAAACAATAAAGATAATTAGATAAATTAAACTAAAAACTATACCTTTAGAAGTTGACCAAATAATAAAAGGTGCAATCGTCGCGAGAGCCAACGCATAGACAACAATCCGAATCACAATATTCAAAAATAACACCGGCCAAAAATAGCGCTTACCCTCTTTGAAGCCGATTGAAACATCATGTTTGCGCTCTGGAGAGGCCTTTCGAATATTACCAAAAATCTTATTACCATTATTAATCAAAGCGACCTGAGAAACAACTGATAACCAAATAATAGCGATAGCTAAAATAACTAAAACTACCAAAAGTATCAGAACCCCAATAAAAGAAGTGAAGTCAATACGAATCAATTCGATTAAACCACTCCATGATTTATATGATAAAAGATTCTGCCAGCCATAAATGGTATTGGTACCTTGATTAAGAAAACGATTGATAAATTCAATCTCAAAATTACTGGCTAGTAAAGTCGCGAATAAACCGAAAAACCAGAGATATTTAAACTGCCATGTAATTGAGAACGCCTGACGAATAATCGAACGATAAAATGACATACGCGTAAAAGGCAAAGCCTTAAAAATATATAGACTTATTATAGCAAAAAATAAAAGAGAAGTGTACCAAACATCAAACCAAAATAAAAACGGCCTTTGTCAGCCGTTTTTATGTGTAGTATATTTAAGTGTTACCCCTGCATCAATGCCTCAAATTCCTCTTTTTCAATGGTTTCTTTTTCAAGTAACCGCTCGGCGACTTTCTCTAGTTCAGAACGATGATCCATAATCACACCCTCAGCTAAACCAATGCCCTGATTGATAAAACCGGCGATTTCGCCATCAATCGCCTCGGCAATTTTTTCACTGTAATCGCGTTGTTCATGAATCTCACGACCAAGAAAAATCATTTCTTCTTTTTCACCAAAAGTGCGTGGCCCAAGATTATCAGACATACCATAATCAGTCACTAAACGACGAGCCAAAGCCGTCGCACGACGCAGATCAGAGGTGGCACCAGTGGTAATATCTTTAAACCACTCTCGTTCAGTCAAATAACCTCCTAGTAAGACCGCAATTTCTTCAATAAATTCAGTTTTAGTATGAAGGTGTCGATCTTCAGTTGGTAATTTTAATGTGTAACCGCCAGCCCGTCCGCGAGAAATAATTGAGATTTTATGAACCGGATCAGTATTAGCTAAAAAGTGGGCCACAATCGCATGGCCGGCTTCGTGATAGGCGGTGATCTTTTTTTCTTTCTCAGACAAAATCCGTGACTTACGTTCCGGCCCCAACATTACTTTTTCAATCGCTTCAAATAACTGTAATTGGGTAATAATTTTTTTATTATGCCGCGCTGTTAGTAAAGCGGCTTCATTTAAAACATTAGCGAGATCAGCTCCACTAAAACCAGGGGTACGCTCAGCCACCTGCCGCAATGAGACATCTTTGGCTAATGGTTTTTGTCGCGCATGGATAGCTAAAATTGCTTCACGGTCAGCAATATCAGGATCATCAAGCACAACCTGGCGATCAAAGCGACCTGGACGCATTAAAGCGACATCAAGCACATCAGGACGGTTGGTCGCGGCCATAACAATCACCCCCGCATTAACCATAAACTTATCTTGTCTGGTTTTACTACAGAAGACTTTTTGTATTATATTCGTGTTAACAGCTTTCCAGCTACTTTCGAACTTTACACAATCTTCACCAATTCTTAATTTCTTTTTAAGTTCTGGTTTAGATTTACATCTTTCAATGTAGAATAAACTTACTCGTAAATTTAATAGCTAATCAATTTTGTGATCAGAAATTAAAAGTATCACGATGCGTATTGT
>CAZLCH010000002.1:0-15931 GCA_964558025.1 uncultured Gammaproteobacteria bacterium
CGAAGCCTTTGATCGTATTGATGAATTACATAAACAGTCGGGCAAATTACGCGGATTAGCCACTGGTTTTTCCGATCTAGACAGTCTCTTAGCTGGATTACAAAAATCAGATTTAATTATTTTAGCGGCGCGACCAAGCGTTGGCAAAACTTCACTGGCACTTGATATTGCGCGTCAGACAGCCGTAATTAACAAAGTACCGGTTGGTATTTTTTCTTTGGAAATGAGTAAAGAACAGCTGGTCGATCGAATGTTATGTGCAGAAGCCGGAGTTAACCTTTGGAATATGAGAACCGGCAAATTATCAGATCGTGAAGACCATGATGATTTTTCTCATATTGCCCAAGCTATGGGTGTGTTAGCTGAAACTCCGATTTTTATTGATGACTCGGCCAGTGCGAATATTATGGAAATCAGAACTAAGGCACGACGATTACAGATGGAGCATAAACTTGGTTTAATTGTGATTGATTATCTTCAACTCATGGAAGGTCGCGGTAAATACGGCGATAATCGCGTTCAGGAAGTGGCCGAGATTACCCGTGCTCTTAAAGGTTTGGCGCGTGAATTAAATATTCCAGTGTTGGCTTTATCGCAGTTATCACGAGCAGTTGAGCAAGTACGGCCGGCTATCCCCCGCCTCGCTCACTTACGCGAATCAGGTTCAATCGAGCAAGATGCTGACGTGGTTCTGTTCATCTATCGTAAAGCCGCTGACCGCAGTTATCAACCAGAAGAGTTGTCGGAAGCCGAAAAACATACGGCCAAGGTATATATAGCTAAGCATCGTAATGGACCAGTGGGGCAAATTGACTTATACTTTGACGAAGAAACGGCTAGTTTTAAAAACCTGGCTAAAACCAATTATGACATCCCGCCAGAGAGTAATGATTAGTTCACATTAACCTTAATAACTTTTAACTAAAATCTATGTTTCAAAAACTTAAACAAATTAAAGACCTGCGTTCGCAGGCAAAAACAATGCAGAGCGCCTTGGCAACCGAATCAGTCACCACTGAAAAAGGCGGGGTGACAATTGCTTTAAATGGAAACCTTGAGGTAACAAGCCTTACTATTGCTGATGGTATGACTAAAGCGCAAATTGAAAAAGCCGCTCAGGAATCAATTAATGATGCAATCAAAAAGGCACAAAAAGTAATCGCACAAAAAATGCAAGAAATGGGCGGACTTGAGAAGCTTGGTTTATAATCAGCATGAAATTTCCAGCTCACATCGAAAAATTAATCAATCTTTTTTCTCATTTTCCTTCAGTCGGTCCAAAAACCGCTGAGCGCTATGTCTTTTATTTACTAAAACAATCCCCTGCCCTTTTACAAACTCTAGCTTTAACACTAGCTGAATTACCAAAAGAAATTGTTATCTGTTCAATTTGTCAACGCATTAGCGAATCTAATCCCTGTTCAATCTGTAGCGATGAAAAACGAGATATAAATACCTTATGTATTGTCGCCGATAGTCGTGATCTATTTACCATTGAAGACACAGGCGTATTTAAAGGTTATTATTTTGTTTTGGATGGATTAATTAATGCTGTAGAAGATATAAAACCGAGCGATGTTAAAATCCATCAGCTACTTGAACGTTTTAATACTTTAAAACCAAAAGAGGTGGTTTTAGCATTTGACCCAACACTAGAAGGTGAAACAACTGTTTTATACCTTACTAAATTACTGAAACCATCAGGCGTTCGTATTACTCGTTTGGCTAAAGGTCTCTCGAGCGGCGCTAATATTGAATATGTTGATGAATTAACGCTCAGACATGCCTTAAAATTTAGGAATGAAGTGTAATATGAATAAGAGGTATCCTATAGTACCAATACTAAAAAATTAATCAGTCAACTTAAAAGACCCTACAATACTAGGGTCTTTTAGATTAGAAAGTAATAAACCTCTATTAAGCAATGCTTGTAATTTTTACTTTTGTCTGAGTCTGGCGGTGACCAACATTGCGGCGATAACGAGTTTTATTCTTAAATTTAATAACACTGACCTTCTCGCCTTTTTCCGTACTAACAATTTCGCCCTTAACACCCTCACTCAAAATTGGATTACCAAGATTAACCGTTTCTCCCTTAGCTTCGAAAATAGCTAGGGTATCAAAAGCTACCGCTTCTCCAGCTGTCCCCTTTAATTTTTCTACCGTGACAATATCTTTTTCTTGTACCAGATATTGTTTACCACCGGTTTTAATAATAGCGTGTTTCATAGCTGTAATTACTAAGATAGATAATTCAATATCCTGACCAAAGCCAGGATAATAATATGGCTTATATTAACGTAGTAGGCGTCTTCTGTCAAGCCAGTTGAATAACGCTATTACAACAATCATAAGAAGTAAGAGGATGCCTAAAGTATAGATTTTACCTTTACTTTGAAGAAATAGGGCCGAAAGACCAAAAATAAAAGACGTACAAGAGAAAGCTATGACTGTTTGTTTTTGATTTAGACCAGCATCAAGCAAGCGAAAGTGGAGATGTTGTCGATCCGCAAAACGGAAAGGGTTTTTACCTTGTAGCAATCGTCGGATAATCGTCCAAGCAACATCTAAAACCGGAATTCCCATAATCAAAAGGGCAATAGCAATTTTTCCTCCGGAAATAATTGAAAGAATACCAAGAAAAAAACCTAAAAATAAAGCGCCGGCTTCACCTAGAAATATTTTGGCCGGTGACCAATTCAGTAGTAAAAAACCCAAACAAGCGCCGCACAGCATTAAGGCGGCAAAAGCAATATCAGGCTGTGCCCAACGAGTGGTGGTGGTAAAAAGGAAAATTACAAAAGCGCCCACCGCGACCACTGAGCTAACAAGACCATCAACTCCGTCTAATAATTTAGTGGTATAGGTCATGCCTAATAGCCACAGAATTGTAAATGTATCGGCTAGTAAGTGAAAATAGATCATCGATCCTTGCCAGGAAAATAATGGCCAGGCAATAGTGTTTAAATAAAGGTAACCACCGCCCGGGGCAGTTATTTTTTCAATCCCAACTCCACTTAGTACAACGATAATTGCCGCCAGTACCGGAAAAAGAAATTGAACTAAGGGCGGATATTTTTTTATATCATCAAGGATTCCACCGATGATAAGTACAATGCTGGCAAGCATGACCCCGAGCCAGTGATGAACCTCTAAATTACCTGAAAGTAGTATTGATCGATTAAGGTAGAGAATGATTACTAAGGCAAGAAAAATAGCCACGCCACCAAGCAAGGGCGTGGTCTGACTATGACGTTTACGATCGTTATCAGGGTAATCAACAATTGAATACCGTAAAGCCACTCGTCGTGTCGCTTTAGTTAATAGCCAACTAAGAATAAAACTAATGGAAAATAAAAAAAACCAAGTCATATTATAACATCGGGGCTTTAATCACTGAGACAGTCAAATCATCATTAATGACAATCGTATCGCGACGACCAACAGTACCTTCAAGTAGTGTTGTAGTAATAGTATCCTCAACCCGTTCCTGAATTACCCGTCGCATCGGTCGTGCACCGTATTCAGGTTGAAAACCAAGCGTGGTTAAAGCTTTGATCGCGTTATCAGAAATGGAAAAGTTATAACCTTTGGCCGTAACCATCTCCTCAACTTTTTTAAGCAATAACTTCGCAATAGCCACAATCGCCGCTTCATCTAATGGCTTAAAAATAACCACGCCATCAAAACGATTAATTAACTCTGGTCTCATTACTTTTACCAGCTCATTATTTATAAGTTCATTTTTGAGCGTAGTTAGATCAGTCTGTTGTTTAACCGCCTCACGGATCATAACCGAACCAATATTTGACGTCGCAATAATAATTGAATTACTGAAATCAACTGTTTTTCCCTGTCCGTCGGTAAGGCGCCCGTCGTCCATAACTTGTAAAAACAAATTTAAGATATCAGGATGAGCTTTTTCAATTTCATCAAGGAGAATCAGAGTGAACGGCATTCGTCGGACCGCTTCGGTCAAGTAGCCGCTTACGCCTTCAGGGGAACCAATCATTTTATTAACGCTATCCTCATTCTGATACTCGCTCATATCAACACGTACCATATACTCTTCTCGGCCAAAGTAAATCGCCGCCACCGCTTTCGCTAACTCGGTTTTACCAACACCGGTTGGCCCAAGAAACAGAAAATTAGCAATCGGTCGCTTTGTATCGCGCATCTCAACTCGCGCTCGTCGTAAGGCCGCAGAAACCATCGTGACCGCTTCATCTTGACCAATCACTCGTTCGTGTAATTTAGTTTCCAAATTAAGTAACACTTGGCTTTCATCAGTGGTTAGCTTTGTCACTGGTATATGAGTGAGATCAGTGACGGCTTGTGCGACGGCTTCGCGATCAACAACTTTATCGGGTTGACGAGCGGCAATCACTGCAACTGATTCAAGTACGCTAATTGCTTTGGCTGGTAAATAACTATCATGCAGGTAACGCGCTGTCAGTTCAACCACTTCCGCCACGGAATTATAGGAAAAATAAACACCGTATTTACTTTCAATAAAAGGAATTTTACTCTCAACCATACGAATCGCCGTATTAACTTCAGGTTCATTAATCTCAATTTTTGTCATCATATTACCAAGTTGACTTTGCTCAATATACTTTTTGTAGTTTTCATCAGTGGCCGAAGCTAAACAATAGAGTTGACCTCGACTGAGGGCATCAGCCAAGACGCTGGCCATATCAAGACTTTGCTTTTCACCTGAGCCAAGTCCCATAATTTTTTCTAAATCTTTAATATATAAGATAATATTTCGCGCGCGACTGATTTCAATAATGATATTTAAAAATCGTTCTTCGGCTTCATCCGGCGAAAGACCACCCAAGAGGCGAGCTAGATCGACTTCAATCAAGCGTTTATCTTGCCATTGTTTTGGTACACTCTCAAGCACCATCTGTTCAGCGATACCACCAATCACCGTGGTTTTACCAACGCCAAACGGACCAACTAATATCATGCCGTTTTGGTTTTTTTCTACCAAATTAAATATTTTGCCGATTTCTGTTTCACGTTCAACGCAGATGTCAACTCTTCCCCACTTAGCCGCTAATGTCCAGTCATAAGAGAAATGATCGAGTAAGGGGGTCGCTAAGGCCGTATAAGCACGATCCATATTAGAGCTTGGTTTAAACCGTGCCATTTTTTTATAGCGTTCATAGTTATCAACCAAGGTTTGAGAAAATTGAAACCAAAGAACAGTGTTATATAATTTGTCACGATCAACTTCAAGCTCATAGAGAAATTCAGCTAATTTTTCATTGTGATCAAAACAAGGAATAATCAGATCAAGGGCGGTAATCTTTTGTCGCCCAACCGTTGCCGCCGAAATATAAGCCTGGATCATGATTTCCATTAACTCCGTATCGATTACTGGTTCACCGCTACCCTTTTCTAAATTATTAAGTTGACGAGTGATACCCTCGGTAAGCTTTTCCATCGGAATACCAAGGCGAGAAATAACATTTGCCACTGAGTTACTACAAAATATTGCGACTGCAAAGACATGTAAAGATGTTAGGCGAGAATTTTGAAATTTTTTTCCAAGTAAAAACGTTTGTTCAAGAATCGTCTCAACGGTTGTATCGATTATTTCCGCGACATTAATTTTTTTTATTGATCCTTTGACAATATCTTCCCAACTAGCATTAACTACCTGGGCATCACTTTGATCACTGTAACGTAAACGGTGGATATGATGACGCTGGCTACTGGCACGCATCACACGATAGATAGTAAAAAGACCAGCTAAAGCACCCATCCAAAAAAAAGAAATCCAAGGATGACCTAAGTTCCAGAAATTAAGAGTTTTTAGAGCTAGTACCGTTGGGTTATTAAAAGCGTCGACAATATGGCCTTCAAGATAGAGCCAAAAACCTAAAGAGATAAGACCAGCAATACAAACAGTATAGCCAACACCGTTGATGACCATATCAGCCATTTTTTTTAAGTTCTTGGCACGAAGTAGGACACTTGATAAACGTATATGACAGTACAAAAAACTTTTTTCAAACAAGGCGCCAAAACCAAATCCACCGCAGTTTGGACAACGTTTAGTTTTTAATATCCCTTGTCCAGCACAATTCGGACAAGTAATAAAAGCGGCTGATTGTAGATCAGGTAAATTTGGCATTAGGTTTGAAAAAAGGAAATAACTTGAAAAATCAGTTGATTAACAACTATAATCGGCACAGCAAGCCACACTAAGTTAAGAATAATAACTACGAGGAGCCAAAACAACATGGCTAGAGAACGAAAGATGATTTGTAGACAACGAGTTAAAAAACTAATTAACACTCCAGCCCAATCAGTTTGGCCATACATGGGAGTAAAGATATTTTTAAGCCAAACCATTAAACCATTGGCTTGTAAGCGATCATGCAGATATTTTTTTGACCATTGGAGGATTCTTACAAAACCAGCTGTATACCACCAAATCGGGAAATAGATAATATCAGTTACGAGGCCAAAGATAATCTTGGAAAAATCAAAAATAGCTGAGGATAAAGTCATAAAGATAGTCTTAGTATACTGAAATTTTAGCTTTTTTTCAAATAAAAAAGGCCTGTTAATAATTGCTTGACAGGCTTGGATCTTATTTGGTATCATGTAGATATAAAATTTTCGGCCCAAAAGGGCTGTTTTTTAAACCTATGGATAAACTCATACATTATTTAAAGGGCGCGATAGCAGAAATGCGTAAAGTTTCCTGGCCGACTCGTAAAGAAACCTATAATTACACAGTTTTGGTGGTGATAATTAGTATTGCGGTCGCCTTATTTCTTGGCGGTTTAGATTTAGGTTTTAATAAAATTCTTGAATTAGTCATTAATCGTTAATTTCTATGGCTAAACAAACTCTTAACCAAGGTCGTCGCTGGTACGTTCTTCATACCTATTCTGGCTATGAAGAAAATGTGGCAGAAAATTTACGTCAACGCGTTGATTCCATGGATATGGATGACAAGATTTTTAATATTCTGATTCCTAAAGAAAAGAAAATTAAAATCCATAATGGTAAACGCAAAGTGATCGAGGAAAAAATATTCCCTGGCTATATATTAGTGGAAATGATTGTGACTGATGATTCCTGGTATGCGGTTCGTAATACCCCTAATGTGACTGGTTTTATTGGTACTGGTAATATCCCTACGCCAGTTAGTGAGGAAGAAATCAAAGATCTACAAAAGCGTATGGGGGTTGAAGAGCCTAAATTCCAAATTGATGTTTCGGTTGGTTCGCCAGTACGGATTGTTGATGGCCCATTTAAGAATCTTGAAGGCAAGATTATTGAAGTTGACGACGGTAAAGGTAAAATTAAAGTATTATTGTCAATGTTTGGTCGTGAGACTCCGGTTGAACTTGACTTTTTACAAATTAAAAAGATTTAATTATTACTTCCGGCGCTTCTACGGAAACTTATTTATTATATGGCAAAGAAAATATTAACTGTTATTAAACTACAAATCCGCGGTGGGCAGGCAAACCCAGCGCCACCAGTTGGACCAGCCCTTGGTCAACACGGGCTTAATATCGCTGAATTCTGCTCAAAGTTTAATGAAGCGACTCGTGACAAAATGGGCGATGTTGTACCAGTCGAAATTACTGTCTACGCTGATCGTAGTTATGATTTTATTACCAAAACTCCCCCAGCCTCTGAGTTGATTAAGAAATTTGCGAAAATTGGTAAGGGCTCAGGTAAACCGTTAACTGAGAAAGTTGGTACCATTACCCAAGCACAATTACGTGAAATTGCGGCGATAAAATTACCTGACCTGAATGCCCGCGATATTGAAGCAGCGGCGCATATTATTGCTGGTACAGCCAGGCAGATGGGAGTTGAAATTAAAGATTAAATTTATTAATTAATTTGTGGGAGTTCTTTAATAAATATTAAAGAACGTCCGCACCACGAACTATATGTCTACTACTAAGACTAAAAAAACTACTCCGGTAGTAACTAAGAAAAAGAGTCAAACCAAAATTTTTGACTACGATCGATTGAAGAGTTATTCCGTAGCTGAGGCGATTGAGCTAGTTAAAAAATTTAGTACTACTAAATTTGACGCTTCAGTGGAAACTCATATCCGCCTTGGTATTGATACTAAAAAAGGCGATCAACAGATTCGCTCAGCGATTGCCCTGCCATTTGGAACTGGTAAATCAGTTAAAATTGCCGCCTTTGTTTCAACCGCCAACGAAAAAGCGGTAAAAGAAGCTGGGGCTGATATTGTTGGCGGTGATGAACTAATTGCTGATATTAAACGCACGGAAAAAACCGATTTTCAGGTCGCAGTGGCTGAACCAGCGATGATGAAGAATTTAGCACAAATAGCCAAAATTTTAGGCACACGCGGTTTAATGCCTTCACCAAAGAATGATACAGTCTCTCCTAATCCAGCTCAAGCTGTAGCCGAATTGAAAAAAGGTAAGATTAGTTTTAAAAATGATGATACCGGCAATGTTCATGTTGCGATCGGCAAAGTTTCTTTTTCCACTGAACAGCTAGTTGCTAATCTTGAAGCCGTCTTAACCGCGATTAAAAAGGCTAAGCCAACTAGCGCTAAAGGTATATACATTCAGAATATAACTATTTGTTCATCAATGGGGCCAGGTATTAGAGTTAATGCGTAATAATAAAATGGAGATGAAAAAAGACGGTATCTAGCAATAGATATCGTCTTTTTAGTAGTTTTTCATCATAAAACCTTTGCTAGCTTTTAAACTCAAGATTCCAAAAATAAACATTGGGAAAGGTAAAATTTCAAGATATGGTGCCATAATACCTATGGCAAAGGTTAATAATAATGACACTAAAGCGTAGATTTTTAACTTTAAAGGCGCGAGTTTAAGGTTCGTATATAAAGCACGATTGATTAAAGAGTCAACATAATCCAATTTTTTAATTGGACGAAACAAAAAATCAGCCAGATGAAAAAAGTAATAGAATAAACTGATTTCAAAACCAGTGATACTACAAAGGCCGATAGAAGACAGACGATCTTTATTAAATAGCGGTTCAAGTAGATTGTATCGTGCCATGTAGATATATGACCCGAAAAACAGAAGTAATGAACCAATCGCTAAGATCCAAAACCTTCCACCAATTTTCTCCCTAATCCTTTCAATTTCAAAAATTTGATTATTTTCCATCTCAGTAATGTTTTTATTTTTAAAGAATTTTTCTGAAAACTACCATGCTTTTAAAAGCGTGTCAACTTTGACTTAAAAACTGAAATCGATAATAATACTTTTAGGTTAGCCTTACTTATGTTACAAACATTGTATGATTCTTTCTGACTCGACGTTACAGCAAATGATTGATAATGGATCACTTAAAATTGAACCGATTAAAGAACACTCAATCCAACCAGCTTCAATTGATTGTCATCTTGGCAACCATTTTCTAACTATCAAAGATAAAGAGATGAACGTGATTGCCCTTGATGCCGAAGTTCACTACGATGAAATAACAAGTGACGCAATTATTATCCCCTCTCATTCTTTTATCCTTGCGACGACTGAAGAATATTTGGCGCTACCGAATAATTTAACGGCTTTTGTCGAAGGACGAAGTTCAATCGGACGTATCGGCTTATTTATTCAAAATGCTGGTTGGATTGATCCGGGTTTTGAAGGTAGAATCACCTTAGAACTATATAATGCCAGTTCAGTGCCAATTCGTCTCCAAGCCGGACGACGTATCTGTCAGTTGGTATTTTGTCAGATGGATCAAAGTGCGGCTCATCCGTACCGTGGTAAATATCAAGGACAAGAAAAATCAGTTGGTAGCCGCGTGATGGATGATATAGAAGTAAAAAAATAATCTAATATTAGGTATTATTTATTACCTTGACTCTAATCTATATATATATATGCGAATCTAGAATACATTGAACTTTAACAATGTATTCTTAATTTAAATAATATAAACATGGACAAAAGTAAAAGAATTATCATTACGGAAGATCTAAATCCTGAAGACGAGGCTATGCTTCAGGCGCTTTATTCGCGCAGTGCTGAAAGTGTCACTACTCACCTTGAAAAAATAAAAGTAAAAGGCTCGGGAAAATTTATGGAGTCTTGGTACGTTGAGTATGGACATGGCAGTATTGGTGAGGGTGGTACTATAACGATCTATATCGAAAATGTCAGTATCCTTGCAGCTAAAGCTTTTCAGGATTCTCCTCTCTATGCTGGTCAAGAAACCAGTACTCGCTATATTAACATGGCTGAGCAACCACTGATTGATCCGCTCAGTAGTTTTAGAAGCCACTCAATTTTACATGCTTGGATGAGTTTTTATACTTCGGTACAGACTGAAACAGCTGATCACTTAAAAAAAGTTTATCCTCGAAAAGTTGATGAAGATGAAAAAACGTATGAAAAAGCCATCAAGGCTAGAGTCTTTGATACTCTCCGAGCTTTTTTACCGGCCGGTATTTGCACACAACTAAGCTGGCATACAAGCCTTCGTCATGCGGCGGATAGACTAGCTATCCTGCGACATCATCCCCTACTTGAAGTTAAAACTATTGCCGAGGAAATTCTTACCCAGTTAAAAGAAAAATTCCCTTCCAGCTTTAGTCATAAAACCTATCCTGACCAAGAAAATTATAATAAAGAGATGGCTCGTTTATACACTTATTATCATAATCAAGATTGTTCTGAATTTTCTTTTAACACTGATATCAAACCAGAAAGTCTTGAAGCGCATAAAATTGCTTTTACCACTCGTCCGATTAAAACTAACTTACCACCCGTGCTCAGAAAACTTGGCAACTGTACTTGTAATTTTCTCTTGGACTATGGCTCTTCGCGCGATGCTCAACGTCATCGTAATGGTGTTTTCTTAATGCCGCTACTAACAACGAAAATCGGTTTTCATCAATGGTATCTTAATGAGATTTCACCAGAAACAAGAAAAAAAGCTGAGGAACTGATTACCCAGCAAATTGAACTTATTTCTGACATTGATGCCAATCCAGAAACATTGCAGTACTATATTCCGCTTGGCTTCCTGGTTAGTTGCCAAACGTATTATTCATTACCACAAATGGTATATGTGATCGAGTTGCGTTCGGATAAAACCGTTCATCCGACCTACCGAGAAGTTGCGCTTAAAATGGGTGACGCCTTACGAACACACTTCCCCATCATCGCTCTCCATGCGGATACCGAAGAGAGTAATTGGGATGTACGGCGCGGTAAACAAGATATTATTCGACGCGAAGAAAAAATTGTATGACAAAAATCATTATTGGCTTAGTGGGTGAGATGGGTTCTGGTAAATCAACCGTCGCGACTTATATTCAAGAAAAATATAAAGCCAGTCGGTATGCTTTTTCCGGATTCTTAAGAACCATTCTTGAACAATTACAAATTTTACCCACTCGAGTGAACTTAATTGATCTATTTCTTATTCTAGCTCAGCGATTTGGCGAAGATGTCTTAGCTAAACCGATGAAAGAAGTGGTTAATAAAGATGCTAATGAAATAGTAGTAGTTGAAGGTATTCGTCGACCGGCGGATATTTCTCTACTAACTGAATTACCCGGTTTTTACTTAGTCGGTATTACGAGTGCGGAAAAAAATCGTTATGAACGGATTACCCATCGTTCAGAAAAAACCGATGACCAGACTAAAACCTATGAAGAGTTTTTACAGGATGAGCAGAGACCAACTGAACAACTTATTTCGAGCATGGTCGCCTCAGCTCATTTTTCGGTTGATAACGATGGAATACTTGATGATACCAAAAAACAAATTGATAATATTATTAAAAAAATAAAACCAAATTAAGATGAAGACTACTAAAGGCAAATTTATTGTCATTGACGGCTCTGATGCCAGCGGTAAACGGACGCAAACTGAGTGTCTTAAAAATCGTTTTGAAAAAGAAGGTTTTAAGGTTTTACAAGTTAGCTTTCCGCATTACCACGCTCCTTCCGCTACCATGGTTGAGCTATACTTACACGGCAAATTAGGCGATGCAACAATGACCAATAATCCCTACCTTGTCTCAACTTTTTATGCCGCTGATCGTTATCTACAGATGAAAGAAATAATCGTCGCGCTCGAGAATGGTCAAATTGTTATTTCCGACCGTTATGTAACAGCTAATATGGGTCACCAAGGCGGGAAGATTAACTCACTGGATGAGCGAAAAGAATTTTTTGAATGGTTGTATGATTATGAATACAATCGACTCAAAATTCCAAAACCTGACCTTAACCTTATTCTCCATGTTCCCATGGAGATAAGTCAGAAGCTCATTGAAAAACGAGGGGAAGCGAAAGATATTCATGAAAATGATCCAGAGCATCTACGTCGAGCTGAAGCGGTTTATCTTGAATTACCGCAACTCTTTCCTGATTTTAAGTTAATTGAATGTTGTGAAAACGGTGAACTTTTGTCTATTGAGAAGATACATGAGCATATATGGCAGGCGGTTAATCCATTATTGACAACGATACAGTAAAAATTGACATTTATAATCAATTATACATCTCACAGATTAGCCTGTGAGATGTTTTTTTATTTATCAATTTCTATGTTATTATGAGAATAATTGATTTTTTCTATTACTACCATGCCCTACGACGTTATTATTGGTCTGGAAATTCATACTGCTTTGAAGACAAAGTCAAAGATGTTTTGTAGTTGTGATAATGCAGTGACTTCAAAACCCAATACCACTGTTTGCCCTATCTGTTTAGGCCACCCCGGTACTCTTCCCCTACCAAACAAACAAGCGATTGAATGGACGATTTTGCTGGGTACGGCCTTAGGCTGTAAAATCAACCAACATTCAAAATTCGACCGTAAAAATTATTTTTATCCTGACTTACCAAAAGGCTACCAAATCTCGCAATATGATCTACCGCTGGCCTATCAGGGAAAATTAACTATCGACGGTATACCAGTTGCCATCACTCGCCTTCACCTCGAAGAAGATACTGGCAAACTGACCCATCCGCTTAAAGCTGATTATTCTTTGGTTGATTATAACCGAAGTGGTACGCCATTGGTTGAAATGGTTACTGAGCCAGTGATTCCTGATGCCGCGACGGCCAAAGTCTTTTGCCAACGTTATCAGCAGATTCTTCGTTATCTGGAAATTTCCGACGCTGATATGGAAAAAGGCGAGATGCGTTGTGAAGCCAATGTAAGTGTGCAAAAAAAAGGTGCTTGGAAATATGACAAAGGCGAGATTAAACCTAAAGGAACTAATATATTAAGTGCTAAAGTTGAAGTTAAAAACATTAACTCTTTTCGTTCGCTGGAAAAAGCGATTGAATTTGAAATCAAACGACAATCAACTTTACTTGATTCAGGTCAAAAAATTATCCAGGAAACCAGAGGCTGGAATGATGTCAAAAATGAGACTATCAGCCAAAGAGTAAAAGAAACTTCAGCTGATTACCGCTACTTTCCTGAGCCTGACATACCACCGCTTGTTATCACGAACGAATGGTTTAAAAAAATTATCAGTACTTTGACTGAATTACCAAATAGTAAAGAAGATCGTTTTCAAGCTGAGTATTATCTTTCCGAGTATGACGCAAAAAATTTAGCCGTTAACAAAGAATTAGCCGGTTTTTTCGAAGCAGTTGTTTCTGAGTTACAAGCTTTGGTGATAACCCATAAAGATACGTGGGAACGACATGACAAGAGTTTGCCAAAACTAGCCGCTAACTGGTTAATTAATGAATTTATTAAACATATTAACGAGCGATCTTTATTGATAAGCGATATTAAGATAACTGCCGAAAATTTTGCTGAATTAGTTTATATGATTAGCAAAGGAGAAATCAATTCGAGCGCCGGGCAACAAGTTCTCTTAGCAATGTTTGAACAAGGAGGCGAACCACGAGCTTTGGTGCAAAAACTTGGCTTAGAACGACTTGATGATGAAAAAGCTTTGACTGAAGCAGTAAGAAGCGTTCTCAAAGAAAAAAATCAACAGGTGGCTGAGTATCGAGCCGGTAAAGTAAATCTTATCCAATTTTTTGTCGGCCAGGTTATGGCCAAAACTAAAGGACGAGCTAATCCTGATATTGTTCGAAAACTCTTAGAGAGAGAACTAAACAACTAGCGATAATATAATATATGTTTAACATTAGCCTTATTTTTATGGTCTATTTAATATTAAATGAATAAGTATTGACATATTAATTAATAAATGATATAATATATAATGCTCTTTAATATAATTTATGGATTATACTAGAGACTAACTATTCTGGTTTTTGGTTTAATCCATAAATTAAACAAATAAAAATGAAAGCAAAATTGATTATTTCCTCCTGTATTGCTGTTCTTTTCTGTTTTTTCCTTTCATACAACAAAAATAAACCCGATCTAAGCATAAGAATTAAAACTAAATCCTTTGTTACTAGTCATGAAAATTATTATTATGATAGTTGTTTCGCTATACGTACAGGCTACCTCTTTATAAGAGGAAATTATATAAAGAGTATTTATGGTGAGAATCCCTTTTCTCAGGTCGATAGCTTGTGTAACGAGTTCTACTATTTTAAATTTTTTAAAGATGGATATATAGAAGTTGAGGGGAAAGGTAAAGAGTATGTGATAAATTTTGATTAAAAAAAATAATAAATAGTTACCAAATAGGTAACTATTTTTTTACACTTATTTATCTGCTATACTATTCTATATGACTATAGCTATCTTTGACTTAAAACCCTGGGAAAAGGATTTATTTGCGGCTAAACTTAAAAAACATACCGTCACTTATTTCACCAAACCAATCCAAGCCGTGGATCTTAAGAATTTAGAAAAAACCACTGTCATCTCTTGTTTTATCACTTCTGAAATTAGTAAAGAAATTCTAAAATATTTTCCTCATCTAAAGCTAATCGCGACCAGGTCAACCGGTTTTGATCATATTGATCTTAAAGAAACAAAAAAACGCGGAGTCACAGTTCTAAATGTTCCTAGTTACGGCGAAAATACTGTGGCTGAACATGCTTTTGGCTTGATTTTAACGCTTTCACGTCATATCCACCGCTCATATCTACGAAGTCAGAAAAACAATTTCTCGATTGACGGCTTAATGGGTTTTGATTTATATGGCAAAACCATTGGCGTCATTGGTTGTGGGAAAATCGGCAGTCACCTGATTCGCATTGCCAAAGGTTTTGAGATGAAAGTTATTGCCTATGATCCGTATAGAAATAAAAAACTCGCTCGTGAGCTTGGCTTTACCTACGTACCGCTACAAACACTTCTAAAAAAATCTGATATTATATCCCTTCATGTTCCGCTATGTAGGGAAACTAAACATTTAATTAATTGGAAAAATATTAATTTAATAAAAAAAGGCGCGTTACTGATTAACACTGCCCGTGGCGGCCTGATTGA
Organism: uncultured Gammaproteobacteria bacterium; assembly: GCA_964558025.1. GTDB lineage: Bacteria > Patescibacteriota > Patescibacteriia > Patescibacteriales > Patescibacteriaceae > Patescibacterium. The sequence continues at coordinate 15,399 of CAZLCH010000002.1, forward strand.
CACTGATGCGATCATTCATGCCCTTGATACCAAACGACTGGGTGGCGTGGCGCTTGATGTCTTGGAAGAAGAAAAACTTTTAATGGAAGATCAGCATCTCTTACGTCACAATGCGAAAGATTATGCTCGTTTTAAATCCATCATTAAAAATCATAAGTTATTGAAACGTGACAATGTTATCTTTACGCCCCATATTGCTTTTTTCAGTCAGGAAGCGGTTGATCGTATCACAGAAACGACGATTAAGAATATCCTTGGCTTTAAACCATAAAATAACTCTCCCCTGTTTTTCCCAACGTCTAAACCATGTCATCTGCCGTTTAGCAAACTGACCGCTCACAATCAGTAATTTCTCTTCCATGGTTTTTTTATTTATTTTATCTTGTAGGTACAAAGCGATATATTTATATTCCAAACCAAAACTTTCTAGTCGCTCCCATGAAAGACCCTTATCATGAAGTTGTCTAACTTCTTCTATCATACCAGCTTTAAAACGACTCAGCAGTCGTTTTTTTATTCGTACCCGTAAGGTC
>CAZLCH010000003.1:0-14232 GCA_964558025.1 uncultured Gammaproteobacteria bacterium
ACCGGTGCTAAAAAGATATATATGGCTAATCAAGGCTCTAACAAAGTTTCTGTCCTAAGAAAGCCTGATTATACAGTAATAGCAACCATTTCAGTTGGTTTTGATCCATATGGCTTAGCCACGGCAACAATTTCTGGTATAACCTATATCTATGTCGCCAATACCGGATCAGATACTGTTTCAGTGATTAATAGTGCAACTAATACTGTGACTAATACTATTAGTGTTGGTGCTAAGCCGTATTATATTACTGCCTTAGGATCAGATATGTATGTTACTAATAGTTTATCCAACACCGTTTCTGTTATTAATATTTTTTCTAACTCTGTTACAGCCACTATTCCAGTTGGAGTTTATCCTCGAGGGATCAAGGCTTATGGTAGTTATATATATGTTGCTAATTATGGTGACCCTAACTATTCAGGAGGAAACACTATTTCTGTTATTAACTCCGCTACCAATACAGTTTCAAGTACTATTTTATTAGCCGCCACTTCAACTGGCCCTCGTGGTGTGGCAGTACTTGGTACAAAAGTATATGTCGCTAATTATCGCTCAAACAATGTTTCGGTGATTGATACTACAACCAACACCGTTACCGCCACAATTACCGTCGGTACTGGTCCCCGAGGTATTATTGGTCTTGGTACCAAAATTTATGTTGAAAATTTTGATGATGGTACGATTTCTGTGATTGATACCGGATCAAATACGGTGACAGCCACTATCACCGTTGGTCATTCACCAGTAGGCATGGCAATTGATGGTACAGATATTTACTATACGCGTTTTGCTGACAACGGCGTCTCAATTTTAAATACCAGTACTAATAGTTTACGACCAGCCGCACCAGTTATTTCTGGTGTGACGATTTCTAATATTACTTTTTCTGGAGCAACGATTTCTTGGACAACTGATAAAGCCGCTACTTCAGAAATAGAGTATGGTTTTACTAATAGCTATGGTTTTAATAAAACTGATGGATCTTTAAGTACGACTCACTCACTGACGTTGACTGGATTACAACCAGGCCGAGTTTATTATTATCAAATTAAATCAACTGATGCTGATGGTACTGCCGGAATAGCAACTAACTATTCTTTTTCGGTTCAGGGTGGTAGTAGTGGATCAAATAATGATGCTACCAGTGAGGAGTCTGAATCATCAACTACTCATAATCCAGATGATACGATGATTGACTTAATACCAATTAGTATTAATCACCCTGCTTTTTCTTGCCCTGGTTGGTCGCCAGTTACAAAAGAGCCTACCAATACTGGTAATCGATTAGTACAAAAATTAAAGGGCCTATTTTTACTCGCCGTTGAGGATCGAGGTAGTCTCTGGTATGTTCATACTAATAATGGTTTTCGTTATGAAGTAAAAATACCAACCGCTCTTTGTCTATTACAGTATGCTACTCTAGGTATTTCTAATACTGATATTAAAACAATACCGCTTGCCGGTTCAGATAAAAAACCATCAGTAATTGCTAATCGTGTTAAAGGTTCTCTGCTTATTCAACCTCAAGCCAATGGTCAAACGTGGTATGTTGATCCACGTGGTTACCGTCATTTTTTGACAATAACTAATCTTGTAGAGGTAGCTAAGAAATTAGCCCTAGGTATTGTGCAAAAAGATTTAGAAAAAATTAAAGTTAATAATGGTGAATAAAGGTTTTTTAGCCGCTTAAATTAATAGTTGCTTAGTATATAAAATTTTACTATAGTATCTTGGCGGGAGTTTATAAGACTCCTTTTGTTATAATTAGTACCACATGAATAACATTCGAAATTTTTGTATTATTGCACATATCGATCATGGTAAATCAACGTTAGCTGATCGAATGCTTGAGATTACCGGCACGGTTGAACAGCGTAAGATGAAAGCCCAATTATTGGATCGGATGGATCTTGAACGTGAACGCGGTATTACCATTAAATTAACTCCAGTTTCAATGAAATATCAAGGTTATCGTTTAAACTTAATTGATACGCCGGGTCATGTTGATTTTACCTATGAAGTTTCCCGTAGTTTAGCAGCGGTTGAAGGAGCGGTCTTATTAATTGATGCTTCCCAAGGAATCCAGGCGCAGACTTTAGCTAATCTTTATTTAGCGCTCGAACAAGATTTAACGATTATTCCCGTGCTAAATAAAATTGATCTGCCGGCGGCTGATGTGCCGCGAGTGACTAAAGAAGTAGTAAAATTGTTAGGTTGTGATCCAAGTGATATTATTTTAGCCTCAGGTAAAACCGGCGAAGGGGTTACCAACATTTTACAAGCGGTGATTGACCGTATTCCATCTCCAGAAGGCGATAGTGAAGCTGTACCGCGCGCCTTAATTTTTGATTCTAACTTTGATGAATACAAGGGTGTGGTGGCGTATGTTCGTTTAGTTGATGGCAAATTACACAAAGGTGACAAAATAAAATTATTAGCCACCAAGGCAGTGAGTGAGGTGCTTGATATTGGCGTTTTTAAACCTGACTACCACTCCACCGGCGTTTTGGAAACAGGTGAAATTGGCTATATTGTTACTGGTTTTAAAAGTGTGACCGAATGTCGAGTTGGCGATACTATGACGTTAGCGCAGACAACGTCGGTACCTTCTCTAAAAGGCTATCATGAGGTTAAACCAATGGTGTTTGCTGGAATTTTTCCCCGTGAAGGTGATGACTTTGGAAAACTAAGAGAGAGTATTGAAAAATTAACCTTAAATGATTCAGCCCTTATTTATGAGCCAGAACAATCACAAGCGCTTGGTTTAGGTTTTCGTTGCGGTTTTCTTGGTCTTTTGCATTTGGAAATTGTTCAAGAACGCTTACGACGTGAGTATGGCCTTGAATTAATTGTAACTGTCCCGAGTGTTGCTTACCAAGTTTACAATAAAAGTCAGGGTGAACCATTAATTGTCCGTAGTCCGCAGATGTTGCCAGATCCGAGCAAAATTGATCAGATTAAGGAGCCATGGGTTAAACTTGATATTGTTACCCCCAAAGCCTACATTGGTGGAATTATGACGTTAGTACAAGAACGCAAAGCGATCTATATTACCACTGAATATCTTGATGAGGATCGGTTAGTGCTCCATTACGAAATTCCCATGGCAACAATTTTAACTAATTTTTATGATCGGATTAAAAGTGTTTCTTCGGGTTATGCTTCAATTAATTATGAATATCTTGAGTATCGTCTAACTGATGTGGTTCGGATGGATATTTTAGTGGCCGAAGAACCAGTGGAATCATTGGCGTTGATTGTCTATCGCGATGAAGCTTTTCGACGCGGCAAAGAGATTGTGGAGACATTAAAAGAAACTTTACCTAAACAGATGTTTGTGATTAAGCTACAAGCCGCCATCGGTAGCCAAATTATTGCCGCTGAACGTATCGCCGCTTTACGCAAGGATGTTACCGCTCATTTATATGGCGGCGATGTTTCTCGTAAGCGTAAATTACTGGAAAAACAGAAAAAAGGCAAAAAGAAAATGATGAGCGCCGGTAAGGGCAGTGTTGAAATTCCGAGTGATACGTTTGTTAAACTTTTAAAAAATTAATTAATATATTTTTATTAACGATTTTTATGAAACGACAAAAAGTCATTAAAGTTATTTGGACAATTATTAGTATTATGGTCATAATTTCTATGTTAGCCTGGACCATGGCTTTTACTTTTTAGACTATGGAAAAACAGTGGCATATTATGCCAGCGGCACCAGATTCATTTCTTCAAACCCACTCACATTATTCACCGGTGGTGGCTCAGCTGCTATATAATCGAAATTTAATTTCCTCGGAAGCCATTACCGCTTTCTTGCATTCTAGTTCTACCACTGAATTTGATCCCTTTTTATTTAAAAACATGGTCGCCGCGATTGAACTTGTTATTACTCATATTAAAAAAGGTAGTCGGATTACAATTTGCGGTGATTATGATGCTGATGGTGTTACTTCTTCGGCCTTATTAACTGAAGTTTTAAAAACATTACGGGCTCAGGTTGATGTTTGGATACCAAGTCGGTTTGGTGAAGGCTACGGACTTAATACCAAAATTGTTAGAGAATTATCTGATGAGGGAGTTAAGCTTTTAATTACCGTTGATAACGGCATTCGTGCTAAAGCTGAAATTGAATTGGCACGTTCATTGGGTATTGATGTTATTGTGACTGACCATCACGAGGGTCCGAGTAATACAAAAGAGTTACCTGACTGTTTAATTATTAATCCGATTTTAGAGACTGAAACTTATCCTTTTAAATATCTGTGCGGAGCGGGGGTTGCTTATGCTTTTGCTCGCGCCCTGATTATCAAATCGACCTTAGCAGAAATTGATAAGGAAAAATTAAAAAATCAGTTGGTTGATTTAGCGGCAATAGGGACGATTTCTGATTGCGTGACATTACTAGGAGAAAATCGTTTAATTGTTCGCAAGGGTCTTGAACAGATTAATCATCATCCTCGCCGAGGTTTACGAGAATTAATCTCGGTGGCTGGATTGCCGATCGGTGAATTAACCGCCTGGAATATTAGTTGGCAAATTACTCCTCGTTTAAACGCGGCTGGTCGTATTGATCATGCTAATACTGCCTACGCGTTGTTCACGACTAACTCCTCAGAGACAGCTCTGCAGTTAGCTCAGGAATTAAACCAAAAAAATATTGAGAGACAGAAATTAACAGAGGATATCATGAACGAAGGTATTGATCTTGTACAGAAAGAACAAATGAACGAGAAATTATTAGTTATAACTTCGCCGGATCTTCGTGGTGAGAAGCGGTCATGGCCTGAAGGTGTGATTGGTTTGGTCGCCGGGCGTTTAGTCGAGCGTTTCTCTAAACCCTGTTTTGTGATTTGCCAAAGCGAAGGTACAATCAAAGGATCGGGTCGCAGTATTGACCAACTTGATTTAGGGGCCAGTCTTGAAATAGGCAAAGATTATCTTGATCGTTTTGGTGGTCATAAAATGGCCTGTGGTTTTACGGTTAAAACGATAGAAGATCTTGCGCCATTTATAAAGAAAATTCGTGATTATGTTGAAGAAAAATTAACTGGAGTTGATATAGCACCAGTGTTAAAAATTGAAGCAGAATTATCTTTACAAGTAGTAACGCCAAATTTCTTAATAGACCTTGAAAAATTTACCCCTTATGGCCAAGATAATCCTGAACCAAAATTTGTTAGCTTTGCGGTTCCGGTAGAAGAAATTATGATGATGGGTCAAGACAAGCAACATATTAAGTTTCGGTTGGAAGGCATGTGGGCACTTGGTTTTAATAAAGCCGAGCTATGGAAAGAAATAAAGATAGGCGATATGATTGATATTGTTTATACCGCTTCTTTCAATTTTTTTAATAATCGCCGCGAAGTTCAATTAAGAATTATTGATCTGCGGCTACATAGATAATATGATAAGATATACTATTCATAGTGATGGTGGTGCACGCGGTAATCCCGGACCAGCGGCGATTGGTGTGGTAATTTCTGATAATGAAAAAGTAATCGCCACTATTTCCCGATGTCTTGGGGAGGCAACGAATAATCAAGCCGAGTATCAAGCGGTGATTGCTGGTTTAGAAAAAGCTTTGCAATTAAAAATTAATGAAGTTGAATGTATTTTAGATAGTGAACTTGTTGTTAAGCAGTTACGACGCGAGTATAAGGTTAAGAATAAAGAATTAGCTGCGTTATTTGTTAAAGCCTATAATTTGTCTTTACAGTTTAAAAAAATATCATTTCGTCATGTTCCGCGTGAGGAGAATAAGGCGGCCGATAGATTGGTTAATGAGGCGTTAGATAAAATCTAAAAATATGTTACTATTACTAAGTATTTATTAACTTCTAAACAACTATGTTACCCTCTCGAAATAAATTGTTATTGTTCTCTTTTGTAGTTTTAGTTATCGCTTCATCATTATATTTTCGTAATATAGGTACTAAAGCTGCTGGTAATATTTATTATTTTAATAACGCAGTTAATACTTCACCAACCACTCTAGGTAACTATTGGTATGATGAAAATGCTACTGATCCCGCCCTTGAATTACCAGATTTGGCAACTGATCCGTTACATATTTTGCCTGGAGCAACATATGCCGGTAATGCTATTTTTAATGATGCTGATAGTATTAATGAGGGTATTGTTACGGGTACCGCTATTTTTTATACTACGGCTCAAAACAATGGTACTGTTAATGGTCAGGGAACTTTTTATGGTGATTCCCTTAACAATATAACAGTTGATGATAATGCTTTTTTTTATGATAGTTCTGCAAACGTAGGTACTGTGACTGGTAACGCTGTTTTCTTTAATGATAGTGGCTCTTCTATAGGTACTGTCTTGGGTACTAAGACGAGAAAATATAATATTGCCTATTCTCCCGGACATGATTTTATAACCGATGGTCCTTGGACTGTAATAGCTGATGGTGTTGTTGTTAATCTCTCTCAAGCAACTTTTAATGGCGCCACCACTTTTTCAACTGTTAATGGCGGGTCATTTATATATATCCAATTATCTGAATATTATGTTCAAAGTTCAACCATAACTCTTATCTATAGTACTAATCTTGATTCAACCTCAACACCAAGTACCAGCGATTATATAGTAAGAGTTAATAATAATCTTGTTAGTATTTCCGGAGTAAATGTTTCCGGAACTAATGTAGTTCTTACTTTAACTTCAGCGGTTACAATGAATGATGTCGTTATTATTGATTATACTTCCGGAACAAATCCAGTACGAAGAATGTCTGGCTATAATGTATCAAATATTAGTAGTTTGACAATGGTTAATACCGCGACTCTAGGTACGGCGCCCTATTATTCTTTGGCAGTTGGGAATAAATTATACGTTGCTAATATTAATAGTACCAATGTATCAATTATCGATTCTGTGTCTGGTAGTGTTATAGCCACACCAACTGTTGGTACCCAACCATACTACTTTGCTTCTATTGGTAATAAAGTTTACGTTACGAATAATAGTAGTAATACAGTTTCAGCGATCGATACCGCCAGTAATGCTGTGACGGCAACAATATCAGTCGGGAATAGTCCATACTATATTTTAGCCGTCGGAGTTAAGTTATATGTCATTAATCGCATTAGTAATACTGTTTCTGTGATTGATAGTACAACCAATACAGTAACAGCTACGATAGCCGTTGGGTCTACTCCTCTTTATGGTGTAAATGTGGGGACAAAATTATATGTTGCTAATTCTAATGGTAATACAGTTTCCGTGATTGATACTACTACTAATACTGTTAGCGCTACCATAACAGTAGGTACTGGACCAGTTCACATTAATGCTATTGGTACCAAGGTATATGTCATAAACCGTAATAGTCATAATGTTTCAGTCATTGATACTCTGACTAACACAGTCACTGCTACGGTAGCTATTGGCACAACCCCTTTTTATTCAGTGCCTGTGGGTTCTAAACTATATGTTGCCAATTTTGGTAGTAATACTGTTTCTGTTATCGATAGTGCAACTAGCACAGTGTCAGCGACAATCAATGTTGGGACTCAACCGTCCTATATTATTTCCTTAGGAGATAGAGTGTATGTAGGTAATCTCACGAGTCAAACGGTATCTATTATTAACACTGTTAATAATACCGTGACCGATACCATACCAATGAAAGTATCCCCGATTTTTTTGGCGGCTCTTGGCAGTAGAGTTTATGTGAGTAATAATATTAGTAATAAAATATCAGTTATTGACTCAACTTCAGTACCTAGCCAACTTCCAAATCTTCTTTCTTTTTCATCATCGATTGCTAATGGTACATATACTGCCGGTCAGCAGATTCCTATCTCAGCTCAATTTGGTCGTCCACTTGCTTCAGGCTCGACGATGACGCTTGCTTTAAATTCAGGTGCTTCAATAATTTTAAATTCAGTTAGTGGTTCAACTCTCCAAGGTACATATACGGTTGCGGCCGGAGAATCTACGCCTGACCTCTCGGTTTCTTCTATTACCAGTGCTTCAGTGACTGATACAAGTGGCCATACTCGTACGAACTACAGTCTCCCATCTTCTCAAGGTGATTTTGTCGCGGAAAATTCTTTCATCACTCGCAATCTTGGCGATAGTAAAAATATTATTATTGGTTCATATCGCAGTATTACGGTAGGTAGTAAACCATACCAAATTTCTACTCCGATTACAGTTGGTGGAATTGATTATTTATATGTAGCTAATCAAGGCGATAATACGGTTTCTGTTATACGTAAATCAGATGATGCTTTATTTGCTACGATTCCAGTTGGCTCTGAACCATATGGTTTGACTACCACCACCGTCTCGGGAACTACCTACGTCTACGTTGCCAATACGGGCTCTAACACGGTGTCGGTGATTAATACCGCGACTAATACCGTCGTCGCAACTATTACAGTTGGCGTGAAGCCATACTATGTTGCTAACTTAGGCTCAAGTATCTATGTGACCAATAGTCAGTCTAACACGGTGTCGGTGATTAATACCGCGACTAATACCGTGTCAGCGACTATTCCGGTCGGTAGCTACCCCCGGGGTATTAAGGCCTATAGTACGTTTCTCTACGTCGCTAACTACGGTGATCCTAACTACTCAGGCGGTAATTCAATCTCAGTCATTAATTCAGCCACTAACACTGTCTCTGCGACCATTATACTGCCCGCTGGTTCGTCAGGTCCTCGTGGTGTGGCAGTACTGGGTACCAAGGTATATGTCACTAATTATCGCTCTAACAATGTTTCGGTGATTGATACCGCCACCAACACGATTACCAACACAATTACCGTTGGTACGGGTCCTCGTGGTGTTGTTGGTCTGGGAAGTAAAGTATATGTTGAGAACTTTGATGATGGCACGATCTCCGTGATTGATACCGGATCTAATACAGTGACCGCGACTATTACTGTTGGTCATTCACCAGCGGGGATGGCGATTGATGGTACGATGATTTACTTTACCCGTTTTCAAGATGGACTTATATCGATTCTAAATACTACTGCCAATACACTAAAGTCAGCTCCGCCAGTTTTGAGTAATATTAATGCTACTCCTTTAACACCATCTACCGAACAAATTAGCTGGACAAGTGATAAAAACTCTGATTCATTAGTTGAATATGGTACTACGACTTCATATGGTAGTTCAGTCTACTCAGCTTCAGCTGTTACCAACCATATTATTAATTTGTCAGGCCTTAGTCGAGCCACAACCTATCATTATCGTGTCACCTCAGTAGACAGTGAGAGTAATACTACCACCTCAGCTGATCAAACATTTATCGCTTTTGGTGGTAGTATTGGTATCATCGGTCCTCACCCGATTCAAATTGATCCTAGTCCATTATCGCCTGTAGCCCCGCCATCATCTGAAGAAATAATTTCTGATACTGTTCACAGCCCTCTGCCAAATCTTGGTCTTTTAGATCGTCTTAAAAGTAAAATATTCTTAGCAGTGGAAGATATGGGCACTCTCTGGTATGAGAATCCTCGCGATGGATTGCGTTACAAAATTGAAACACCGTCAGCGCTAACTTTTCTCAAAACCGTTTCCTTGGGTATTACCAATGATAATCTTAATCGTATTCCTGAAGTTGGTTCAACAAGAAGTCCTGGTTCTTTGTCAGAACGGCTCAAGAATTTTTTTCTTCTTCAAACTGAACATAGAGGCCAAACATGGTTTGTTGATCCCACTGGTTATCGTCGTTTTGTCACTGCCTCAAATCTGCTTGATATGAGTCAGCAGGTTATGCTAGGCGCTTTAAATAGTTATCTTGAGAATATAAAAATTGGCAATACAAAGTAAAAACATGGTAGTATCTATTTTATTAATCTTTTATTATGAGACCATTATAGGTCTTTTTTTAATATAACTTATTAAATTGTTTGTGACTTGTACGTAAAGATATAAGGTGTTAATTTAAGGATATGAGCTATTCTAACAACATCTTTAAAGCCTATGATATCAGAGGCATCTATAATCAAGATTTTGATGATGAATTTGCGTATCAATTAGGTTTAACCTATGCACAACTTCGTCGTGAAGAACTTGGTCGTGACACAGTTACTGTGGTGGTGAGCCATGATATGCGACTCTCTTCACCTGATCTAAGTAAAGCAGTGATTCAGGGGTTACAAGATGGTGGGGTAGAAGTAGTTGATATTGGTTTGTCGCCGACGCCAACTTTTTATTTTGCGGTGGCTCATTACGGTTATGACGGCGGTCTGCAAATCAGTGCTTCACATAATCCAAAAGATTATAATGGTTTTAAATTAGTGCGACAATTAGCCGCGCCAATTGGTTTATCAAGTGGTCTACATGATATTCAAAATTTATTAACTGAAGGGACAATACAATCTACCTCTCACAAAGGTAGTGTCAGCGTTCGTTCGGATTGTCTTGCTACTCAGGTACAATTTGATCTTGGTTTTGTTGATGTTAAAAAGATTAAACCCCTACATATTATCATTGATACAGCTAATGCCATGGGTGCGCTTTATTTTGATGAGTTATTAAAGTTTTTGCCGCAGTTAAAAGTTGAGAAAATGAACTGGGAACTTGATGGCACGTTCCCAGTTCATGAAGCCGATCCATTTAAACCCGAAAATGTAGCGAACTTATGTAAGGCAGTAAAAGAAAAGAAAGCTGATTTAGGGGTGGCGACCGACGGAGACAGTGATCGTATTTTTTTTGTTGATAATCAGGGACAACCAGTTGAACCCGGTATTACCCGCGCATTGATGGCAAAATTGTTTTTACAAGCTAAACCAGGTACAACCATTGCGTATGATATTCGGCCTGGTCGAATTACCTATGATACGATTATAGCCGAAGGTGGCGAGCCACTGGTAACGCACGTTGGCCATTCTTTAATTAAAGAAGCGATGATTGACACCGGTGCTTATTTTGGCGGTGAATCGTCAGGCCACTTTTTTCTTAACATGGCAAAAGAAGGTTGTTATGAAGTCCCCGGGATTGTCTTTTTAAAATTATTAGTTGAGTTATCAAATCGTGATACAACTTTGGCGGAATACATACAACCATATCAAAAGTATTTTCATAGCGGTGAAATTAATTTATCGGTTGTGAACGGGCAGGAAAAAATTATTGCTCTTAAAGACAAATATCATGATGGTCAACAGAATATGCTTGATGGTTTGACGATTCAATACCCTAATTTTTGGTTTAATGTTCGTTTATCAAATACTGAACCATTGTTACGTTTAAACCTTGAGGCGACGACTCAAGAAATAATGGAAACTAAGACTAAAGAAATTTTGGATTATTTAAAGTTGTAGCAATAATATATTCTTGACTTTTTTAGTAAATTTTTTTATAGTATAATAAATTTAAAAAATAATTATAAAATATAAAAATAAAGGAGGGTTAGTATGTCAGGAGTTTTAGAAAGATTTAAAGAGCGCGTTGATGCTTTTTTAAAAAAATCTGAAGAGTTACCGCCAACTATTTTCAAAGCGAATAAAGAAATATATTTTTTAAAATCCAGTAATGACTTAACAGATGATGAAGAAAGAGTCATCGCAAATTTTCAAATCATGGTTACTGGCTTAAGGGATTCACATAGGCTTGATGATGATCAGATGAAAGCTTTTGAAAAAATTGTAGAAATACAAAGTTCTTATTCCTACAAAAATTAATTTTCGTTTCTTATAGATGGGGTTTATAACTCCATCTTTTTTATATCTTTAATTTTTCCAGTAACCGTTTAACTGCTACGACATAACTGGCAGTGCGCATATCAAGTTGGTAATCATGTACATGATGCCACACCTGATTAAAGGCTGAAGTCATGATTTCTTTTAGTCTTTTATTAACTACTGATAATTCCCAATGTTCTTGTTTCATATTTTGTTCCCACTCAAAATAAGAAACAACCACCCCGCCGGCATTAGTCAGTACATCAGGAATAATAACCACCCCTTTTTCAGTTAATTTCTGATGCGCTTCACCACTCACTGGCCCGTTAGCAATTTCTAAGATAGTGTGAGCTCTAATCGTTTCCCAGTTTTTTTCAGTAATATTATTATTCATAGCGGCCGGTACGAGAATATCAACTTCTAAAGCTAAGAGTTCGGCTGGTGTGATTGGTTGACTATGGGGAAAGTCTTTAATACTGCCAGTTTGTTTTTTATACATTTGTAGCGTCGTAATATCAAGGCCAGCTTGATTATAAATTACCGCTTGTGAATCGGCTATTGCCACAATTTTCCAGTATGGTTGGGCCGAGGCGGCAAAATGTATTCCCGCATTACCAAATCCCTGTATGGCGATTGTCACGGGTTTTTTGGTTTGGTTAGTGGCTTGTAAAAAAGACTCAAGAATATAAACAGCGCCTAAGCCGGTGGCAGTTTCCCGACCTTCTGAACCACCTTTAGCCAGCGGTTTTCCAGTAATCACCGCTGGACTGGCCGTACCAGTAATCAACTCATATTCTTCACGAAACCAATTCATAATTTCCGGCGTAGTATAAACATCAGGTGCCGGAATATCAATAGTTGGTCCCACCATCGGCGTTAAGGCACGCGCCAAGGCGCGTGTTAATTTTTCCAGTTCTGAAGTACTGAGAGTTTTTGGATCAACTATCACCCCGCCTTTTCCGCCGCCAAAGGGAATATCAACCAACGCACATTTAATCATCATCCAAAATGCCAAAGAGGTTACTTCATCTTCGCTCACTTCAGGGTGATAACGCAGACCACCTTTGTATGGCCCACGAGCATTATTATACTGTACACGGTAGCCAGGAAAAATTTTTATTTCACCCGAATCCATCTTAACCGGTACATTAACTTTAATGATCCGTTGGGGTGTTTTTAAGACATCAATATAATTTTTTCCTGATGAAAAAGCAAAAAGCTTATGAGCCACGATGATCTCATAAGCTTTCTCAAGCTGTTTCAAGTTATCAGCCATCATATACTAAATAATACCTAAATGTTCTTTAACGGTTTTAATCATTTCGCCGGCCGTCGCTTTGGCGATGGCCGATCCATTATGCAAAATTTTTCTAATATCATTGTCACTAAAGGCCTGTGTTCGAGCTTGAAAATCTTCAAGGAAGTTGGCTACTAAATTCGCCAGGTCTTCTTTAAATTCTCCATAGCTTTTATGCTCATAACGAATTTCTAATTCTTTAACACTAATATTTTCTAAGGCTGAGTAGATAGTCAGTAGATTAGAAATCGCTGGTTTCTTTTTCGGATCAAACATTATATCTGTACCGGAGTCGGTAACTGCTCGTTTAATTTTTTTATGAACTACACTTGGTTCATCAGCTAAAAAGACACAGCCGGCCGGGACACTTTTACTCATTTTTTTAGTTGGATCATTTAACTGCATAATACGCGCCCCCTCTTTTTTTAAAAGAGGTATTGGCAGGATAAACGTTTCACCATACAGGTTATTAAAACGACGGGCTAGTAGGCGAGCTAATTCAATATGTTGGCTTTGGTCTTCACCGACCGGTACAATATTAGTTTTATAGAGAAGAATATCAGCCGCCATTAAGGTCGGATAATTAAGTAAACCAGCTCCCGGACCTTCTTTTTTTTGACTGCGAACATAATCTTTATACTGCGTCATTTTTTCCAGTTCAGAAATTTTAGTGATGGTATTTAAAATCCAGCCAAGCTCAGTATGCTCGTTCACATCAGACTGTTTAAATAAGACTGATTTTTTCGGATCAATGCCTGAGGCTAGATAGGCGCGAATAACAGCGAGACTACGTTGTCGCAATTCCTCAGGTTTTTGATAAACAGTGATGGCATGATAATCAACTAAGCAAAAGAAGCAACGATAATCTTTTTGTAGTTGAAGCCATTGGGTGATGGCACCGATATAGTTACCGAGATGAAGGTCGCCCGAAGGCTTGATGCCGGAAAAAAGAGTTGGTTTCATAGATTAATAGTATTATAGCTCAAGGTTAGGGTCAACTGCGATTTTCTGCCACGGAGTTATTTTTTTAGCTTTAAATTTATAATAACCAGCGGCGGCAATCATGGCCGCATTATCCGTGGTATAGGCTAAGTCAGGTAAATAAAATTTATAGCCAGCTTTGTGAGTCGCTTCTTGTAGAGTTTTTCGTAAGGTTGTATTAGCCGCCACTCCACCGGCCAACATAATCGAAGTCACTTGGTATTTTTCTGCGGCTCGCATGGTTTTTTTTACTAATACTTCAACGACCGCTTGCTCAAATTCATAGCAGTA
>CAZLCH010000004.1:0-13533 GCA_964558025.1 uncultured Gammaproteobacteria bacterium
ATAATAATTTAGAAAATTTATATATTGATTAAAATAGTAAGAATAAAATTATCCAAGATGATAATAAAAACAAAAATATATGTAGAAATTCTTAAAAAATTTATGAGTTAGATTTTTTATAAAATGACAGTGAATTATCTTCTTTAAAAAAAAAATCATTGAATTATAATAAAACTTAATTTTAAGAAAATGAAAAATTAGATTTTTATTTTCATTTTCTTCTTTTTTTAATTATTAATAAGTTTGGCTAAATTTAACTCATTATCAACTTTAATTTGTTGAACAAACTCGGGCATGTGACTCACTAACAGTATAGCACCTCCGTAATCATTAATCGCCTCGGCAATAACTGGAATATGACGAAAGTTAATATGGTTAGTTGGCTCATCTAAAATCAAAAGTCCTGGTTTCATTAAGACAAGACGAGCAAAGGACAAAAGGCCTTTTTGTCCTTCTGATAGTTCGGCAACCGTTCGTCCCATTAACTCACCAGTAATCAGAAAACCAGCGGCGATTGAACGCATTTCTTGAACATCATAACCATCAGCCATAACGTTTTGTAAAGAGTCAAAAACGGTTTCACTGTAGTTAAGGGTTGAAAAATCTTGGCTATAATAACCAACACGAGTTCCTGCCATAATAACGGCGCCGGTATTTTCCCCCTCGGCCAAACTACGTAGTAATGTACTTTTGCCAACACCGTTTGGACCAGAGATGAGCCAACGACTATGTTGGCGTAAGACAACATCAACTGGTCTTTCGACGGCTTCATGATTAATAATAACTTTAACCGAAGAAATCTTAACAATCTCACCGGTAATTTCCTGAGCAGGAATAATGAACGAACGAATTGTGCGATCTTCTTTTTTAACATCAACTTTATTTTCTTCTAATTCTTCAGTTTCATCCTTTAATTTCTTTGCTAGTTTGCGCATCTTACCACCTTTGTTGGCGAAAAAATTAACTTTATCTTTACGATCTTGGATTAATTTTTCCAGCTGGGCATTTTTTCTTTGCTCACGTTCAATCCGCCGGTTAATTTCTTCAACTACGGAAAAATAATCGCCGACATAATTTTCAACCTTATGCGTATGGACATCAAGATATAACACGCCTTCCGTAAAACAATTTAAGAAGTCGGCATCATGCGAAATAACAATGACAGTTTTTTCATACATGATTAGAAATTCTATCAAATGGTCAATACCAGCTTGGTCTAAATTATTGGTCGGTTCATCCAATAATAAAATATCGGGATTTTGTAGTAACGCAAAAGCTAACAATAAACGAGCCTGCTGACCACCGGATAAATCACCAACGCGTCGATTAGTGGGGATGGAAAAATTAACTGCCTCCATGGCTTTAGCGATTTTACTCGCTAGGTTAGGTGGGGTAATGGAAAACGCTTGAGCAAAATATGCTTCCACTGATAAATCAAAATCCTCACGGGCAATTGTTTGCTTAGCCGCACCAATTGTCGCGCCATTAGTGATTGAAATTTGACCACTCTTAGGCTTTAACTGTTCCTGTAGTAAGGCAAAAATAGTGCTTTTGCCAGCGCCATTTTGACCCATTAAAGTCAGTTTGGCCTTGCGACGGATACTAAAACTCGCCCCATCAAGTACTGGGCGCTTTTCCACGTATTCAAACGTTACATTATCAAATCGAGCAATAACTTCTTCAGGCATAGATTAATTAATCATATCAGAATATCAGGGTAACAGATTATTAGCAAAATGAAAAGGTCACTATCTATCAGAAGACAATGGCCTTATTTTTTCACTCTTAAGATAAATCATTATAAAGAAATAACTATAGTCCATTAGGTGTAGCATTATGAATTCCAGGGGCAAATGTACCACTTTGATGTGCTAAACAAAAAGTTAATGTATATGAGACACCGCCAGCTTGTTGCTTATAAACATAGTCAGAGCCTGGGGACGGACAATCCCCTTCATCCCAGGGAGTTGGGTTGCTTGGGATAACAGCCATATAAGTCGTTGTACTATTTGATAACGTTTGACCAGGAATAATTGAACTAGGATATGATCCGTTATCATTATAATATAGCTCTAAGGCGGAATAAATTTGACGAATATCAGAAACGCGCGTAGAATCGTTTATAGAGAATGTCTGATTGCTATCTAAGATTTGGTTAGTTTCTGGTTCTGGTGGTTGAGATAAAACAAGAGATTCTAAGTCTGAATATTGATTAAAATTTTCTCTTTCCCATGTAATAAAGTCTCTACCAAAATAACCTGAGTAATATCCATCATCATGCAAGCAGTCTTTTAGAAATTCATTTTTAACAACTAATTCAAACTCTGCACGCTCTTGACTCATAAAATCTACCAACTCTTGTGGCACCTTGGTATTTGATAATTTCTCAAATTTATTAAGGTTAAAATATGGAAAATAATACCCTTTATCTATATCATCATCCATTTTCCCTAGACCATACATCATAGCCATACTAGAGGCGCTAAGATCAGTCATATATTGGCAGTCAAGTAATTTTTCCTTCATGGAAACTGGTTGTCCTGCCTTGTTTTTAACACTATACTCAGGATTTATATATTCAGTTGCAACATCAAGACAGCTATTAAATAAACTATTAATCTTATCCCTATATTTTGCAAAAGTGCGTTGGCTATAATCTGAGTTATATACACAAGCCATCGTTCTAATTCTTTGTACTGTATCATCGCCTGATTTTATTACTCCTCTCAGTAAACTTTCATAATCATTAACATTATTCTTTTTTGCGCACTCTATAACTAGGCCTTGAAATTCTAAATTTTCATCCACGTCATAATGCATAGGATAAATTGTTGTGTAGGCTAAATCAAATACATCCTTGGAACACATTTCTACAGCGATTTCATCTTTTTCTGGATATGACTTTGCCATCTCAGCAATCATTTCAGACAAAGAGAATGGGGTAACTTGATTTAGTTTTTCTACCTTTGAATCTGCTTCAGCATTGCTGTTCATCTTTCTAAAGTAAAAAAACGATCCGGCAACAACACCCACAGCTAAAATCAATAACCCAGAGATAGTGGTAATTTTTTTAATATTCATATCAAAGTTTATTATTTAAACAAGCTACAAGAAGACCATTAAAAGTATAATTATAAAGATGTTGTTTGTCAGCTTCTTGAAATTTCAATATTATAGCAATTTCATTGTCTGTCAAGCCATAAAAGACAAATGCTTCTCTATGTCCGCATGATATTAACTCTCCTAAAGTAGTAGGGCCATAACCACTGCATTGGGAAGTAATAAGTTTTTGCGTCGATGTATCTGCTTTTTTTGTACAATCTTTAAATTTTTGCGTCTTCTCATCAATAGCCTTATGAGTAATACAATCATTATATTTTTGTTTATCAACTGCGCTAATAATATCTTTCCTTAAATTTTGTAAAGTATCACTTTTCATATTCTCTTCCATACTACAGAGTAAAACTTTTAAAGCGCGAGAAATATTTTTAGATTCTCCTTCATTAATAGATAAATCCATAGTGCTACCTTCACCTAGACTATAATCATAGTTCTCGCTACATTCTAGCCAAATTCTTTTCTGCTCATCACTCATTATTATTTGTTCATCTTGATCTAAATCTTCATCAGTATTTTTTGCCATCATGGCACAATATGTATCAGGGTATACATTAGCAATAGGATCTAAAAATTCAAAATTAACAGTTTCCGTCTCTTCTGTTTCTTTATTTTTATCATTATTGACTTTATCCGTATGACTCTCTACAGGACTTGTTTGATTTGGTATCTCTTCATCTTGTTTAAACAACATTTTATATCCTATAAAACCTAAAATCAATACGATGATACTAATACTAGTAATTAACAAAGGTTTTGGATACTTAGATTTATTATGTAGAATATTAGTTGTGTTATGATTTAAAGCTTCATTAACAGTAGCTAAATCCCAACCAACTTTTAGTAATTCATCTTTGATAGTTTGTTGACTTATTCCTTGGCTTGAAGCCTTTTTAATATAGTCAATCAAATTCTGATCTAACATAGATAAAGGAATATTAATTGCTACAGTAAGTATGTGATAATAAGATTGGAAAAGAATCTATTCTGTGGATCCCCAAATTAATTCAGAAGGAGATGTTTTTTACTCTGGTGTAGTATTTTCCCAAATCTCAGTTGGCTCCATCGAACTGCTAAATATATCAATATCCATAGCTTGTGGAAAAAAATTTTTACCGTCCTTAGTCATATATGATGTAATAGAAGTTCCACCGATCTCTACATCAAGTCTATATAGACAATCATTAAAATCCTCCATTGAAGAAATGGAGGCGATTGTACCTTGTACTAAATTTTTATTGACAAAATCAGTTGCCTGCTTTTTTGCTTCTTCTATAGGTATAATTTTAGCTTGTCTAGCTACCTCAATAGCTTGTTCCGGACAAAGATTTACAGTTTCTATTTTATTTGATACTCGCTGGGATTCATTATTAGAACTTGCTTGATTTAAAGCCTTTGGATTAGATGGTTTATCTAATATTAGAGATAATACATAACCAACAAAAATTAAAATTATAACTACTAAAACACTTCCTCCAATAATAAAGAATTTATTATGAGTTAATTTTTGGATTAGTTCAGTAGAGGTTGGCGGTTTTCTTTCTAATGAAGTAAAACTACTGGTGATAGATTCCTGTGACCAACCATTAGCTAATAATGTCTGTTCAATTTCTAATCTTGTCTTACCTTGCTTTAAAGATTCTTCAATATATAAAATTAAGTTATGGTCAACCATATATTATAATTATACCATACTTAACCAAGTCTCAGCAAAGAAAATATTAGAACTTCTGGTTATTTATCTAGTATCTATCCCTTCTTCAAATTCTGCCACACACCAATCGTGTTACCTTCGGTATCTTTAATATAAGCATATAATCCCATACCACCAATTTCTTTTGCGGGCATAACAACACTACCACCGCTGGCAGTAATTTTTGCTAACGTTTCTTCAAGGTTATCAACTGTCACTGCGACCGTCGGACCAGTGACTAAAAATTCACCACCTCGCTTAAACATACCACCATTAATAAAAGACGGTTCTGTCGGCTTGTTATTTTCATCCATCGGGCCAGTGGTCATACCAACATATTCCATATTTGGCATTGGCCAATCAGTCATTTTCCAGCCAAAACACTGTTCATAAAAACTACGAGCCCGACTTACGTCATCAGCCGGAATTTCAAAATGTTGTACTTTATTCATAATAATACATTTAATAATTAGTAAATTAAATATCAACCATCACCGCAAAGCCTCCATACGCCATACGCTTCATATCAAACGGCATTGGTTTATCTTTATAGGGATCTTGTTTCATAAATGGATCTTTCATTACCTTAGCATTAACACGATCACGATGAGCTCGCGAAGCATAACCAATATAAGAGAATAAGACAGTCTCACCTGGTTTAATTTTAGCCAGCTTCGTAAAGGGCAAACCCATATTCATACCTAAATCATCACCCACACATTCTTTGTAATCAAGGGCACCGTGTTTTTTCCAGACTCGACCGGCCGCGGCGGCGACTGTCTTATAGGCTTTAAGATTCTTTTTTGGAATCGCAATTACAAAACCATCGACATATCTGATTTTTTGTTTTTTCATAAAATCGTAATAAAAAAAATAATATATTATTAACTCGCTATATACACTTATGTGTGCCATCCTACTATTCTCAGATCTTAGATCAAAAAACTTACCTACTGTAGATTGGTAATTTAGGCCTGATTATAAGCCGTGCGCAAAGCCGCGATGTCAAATTTTTTCATGGTTAAAAACGCTTTGGTCACACGATCAACCTGCTCGCGCGTACCGCTTTTCATCATTTCGCCAATTTCTGTCGGCCAAACTTGCCAAGAAAGACCATACTTATCTTTTAACCAACCACATTGTTCGGCTTCTGACACAGCTGAAAGCTTTTCCCAATAATAATCAATTTCATCTTGATTATCACATGGGATGATGAAAGAAATGGCCTCATTAAAATTAAAGTGATGTTCATGACCACTATCCATCGCCGCAAACCACTGCTCTTTGAGCTTAAAATCACAAAACATAATTGTACCCTCTTTATCTGACGCCATACCTGGCGGATAACGAGCGGTTATCCCCCGTTGGCCTTCTTTGAAAACTGAAAGATAAAAATCAACTGCCTCTTCCGCTTTACCACAAACTGCGCCGGTAAACATCCACGAAGGTATAATCATCGGTCGTTCTTCACCTTGTGGATTGGTTAAAATCAACTGCCAAGAAACACCATATTTATCTTGTATCCAACCATATAATTTACTAAACGGATAGGAATCAAGCGGCATTAAGGCCTTCCCACCGTCGGCTAATTTTTCCCATAATTTTTTCAGATTAGCTGAGGCGTTTTCATCTTTAGCTGGGTCAAAATTGATAAAAAATGATACGGAAGGGTTGAAGGTAAATAACGGGCCGGCGCTGATCGCCATAAACGGCTGACCCGCCAATGTAAAGGAAACAATATCACAATCACCAGAGGGGGTGTTATGTATTTGGGTGATATTCGTTACTTCGGAATTTGGTAGTAGTGAGGTATAAAAGGCGGCCGCTTCTTTAGCCTCAGTATTAAACCATAAGTGAGGAGTGATTTTTTGCATAAAAATATAGATAATAAGTACCCTTATAGTAACAAAAAATAGTCTAGTTAGCCATTCTTACTCATGATAATTTTCTCAAGAATTTGATCATAATCAACAACATCGAAATTACTCGTATCAACTTCTATCACTTGTCCGACTGCCAATGGTCTATATAAATGAGGGTTATTAAACTTTTTTTTGGCCTCTTGATAACGATCCCTATCACCATGACCTATGTGCCGTTCCCCACTCTCTGTTCTTTTAATAAAACGCTCCATTAAAATTTCAGGGCTGGCGGTAAAAAATATTTCTGTGGTCAAAAGAGGATATGGCTGTAACAATTTTTCTAATATGGCTTTATCAGGCGCGACTTTAAAATTACTTTCTATCATTAAGGGCTGATTACGTTTCAGATGCTCCTCAAGTGTGTCATACAAAATAGTCATACTGATACTACTCAAAACGTCAGACCATTCTTTGTTTTTCCAACCTAAAAAATCAAACAGCCTTTCCTTTAAATTGTCTTTACTAATTAAGGGTATATGTAGTTTATCGGCAAAATATTTACTCGTTGTTGTTTTCCCACTGCAGGGTGGGCCGGAAACAATAATCAACTGGCTCATACTCGACCGAGACGTCTATCTTAGGGTAATACCAACAATAACAGCAAAAATAATTACCCAGACTAAGGTTTGCCAAAGCATCGTGATGGCGGCTGACTTCTGGTCACTAAGATATAGTTGTATTGGTTTACCTAATACCAATGAACCAGTAATAGTCGCGGAAATAATCAACAAAAGCATCATAAACATCGGGACTAGGAAAGTATCTTCCTTGTGAAAGAAGGTTGACGCATGCGACAAAAACCAAGCGATGGCGGCCGTATAAACTACGGTACCTAAAGCATTAATAAAGCTTCTTTGTGGAGTTGATAGTTTCATAGAAATAAATTTTCATTATCAAATATTGCTCCCAGGGTGGGATTCGAACCCACGACCAATTGGTTACACGTATCCTTTAGTTTCCTAAAGGGGTGGACTATATCATCATCTTAATAAAAGATGTAAGGCGCTTCCGCTTGCGCTGATGCGCAAGAGTACTCCCTTTCTTGTTTATACAAGATCAAACGGGATAGTCTCTGAACCCTCCTTTATTTTACGTTTATTATAAAATTTCGCTATCGTAAAACAAAGGCATGGCTGCTGATTACCATATTACTAATTACTAGTAACATAGGCTTCCAGCAATTCACCTTATTATTCGACCTCAATCACTTGAGGAAGCTGCGTTAATTTTTTTATTTTATAAAATAAAACCGTACCACAGCCAACTGCTCTACCGCTGAGCTACCTGGGAATAAATTAATTATCAAAGAAATACTATCTTAGAATAGCCAAATCAACCCTGGATGTCAATCGAAAACTGAACGCTTAATAATCCTTTAATTTTTTGATTAGATGATGCTTCTGGATCTTTTCCAGGGTCTTATACTCAATCTGGCGAATACGCTCGCGCGTAACATCAAACTCGGCCCCGACTTCTTCGAGGGTATGGGAGACACCGTCCAAGAGTCCAAAACGCATCTCAAGAATTTTTTGCTCACGTGGCGTTAACTGCTCGATAATCTCGCGGACATAATCTTTTAAAAGCTGTAATGCCGCCGCCCGATCTGGTGTAACATTTTTGACATCTTCAATAAAATCTTCAAGGGTTGAATCTTCCTCATCCTCACCAACAGTTGTTTCGAGTGAAATCGTGTCCTGAGAAATTTTTATGATATAGCGAACCTTATCAATACTCTCACCCATTTCCGAAGCGATTTCTTCCGGCAAAGGCTCACGACCAAGATCCTGAATCAACTGACGTTGGATATGCTGGAACTTATTGATTGTTTCCACCATGTGGACTGGGATACGAATGGTGCGTGACTGATCGGCCAGTGAACGCGTAATTGCCTGCCTAATCCACCACGTCGCGTACGTCGAAAACTTAAAACCTTTGCGATATTCAAATTTTTCCACGGCGCGAAATAAACCAATATTACCTTCTTGAATTAAATCTAAGAGACTTAAGCCTTTGCTACCGGCAAACTTTTTCGCGATCGAAACCACTAAACGTAAGTTGGCTTCAATTAATTTTCGCTCGGCGTCCTTATCACCACGCTCTTTACGTTTTGCTAGTTCAATTTCTTCTTCATTGGTCAAAAGTGGTACTTTGCCAATTTCACGCAAATACATCTGAATTGAATCAGCCGATAATTCAGAAATGTCAAACTTTAGTCGATCTTTATCTGAACCTAAAATCGAAGTCAGCTGACTGGTTTTTTTCGCGTTAGCATCAGTGTCCAAAAATCCGCCTGAGTCTTCAATAATACGAACACTATTGCGCTGAAGTTTCTCCAGCGTCAATTCATAATCATAAATATACTCTTCGGCTTCGGGAAATACTTGTAGTAATTCAGTCTCAGTCACAAAACCGCGTGGACGAACTTTGGCAATCAAATCATCAACAGCTTTAGTGTTTAATTTAACCTGGGAACGGGGGCTGGCTTTTATAACCTGATGTTTTTTGCTTGGTTTTGTCTTTTTAACTAGCTTAGCTTTTTTTGCGACAGTTTTTTTTAATACTTTCCCGCCTTTTTTAACAGTTTTTTTCAAAATTTTCTTGGTCGTTTTAGACATAAATAATGATTACACAGACAACTGACGAATTTCATCCGCCAGTCCTTTAAATTCTTTCATTAAATCAAGTAGGCGCTCCTCTTCGGAGGCCGTACGATCTCGCCGTGATTCTAACTCAAACATCAAGCGAGTTACGACTTTGAGTCGACTATTAAGATAGTAACGCCGTAATTCTTTGCTGGTAGTCGCAATGACTACCTGTGCTTCTGCAAAGGTAGTATCAAAAAAATTTCTCTCAACTAAAAGAGCGAGCCGATCTAATACCTGTATATCGCCCGCCGCGGCCTGGCTGTTTTCTAATAGCCAAGCTCGTAATGCCTGATAATCAAGAGTTTCCTCGGGTTTATTAGTATCGAGTCCACCCGAAGTTCTAATTTTATTATAATACAATATAAGCTGTCTGTATAGAGACTGGTGGGTTGTACCAATAATCTGATCAATCGGTAGACGCTGGGCAACTGTTGCTAGTAAAGCTGGAAAACGTAATAGTAAAGACAAAAGCTGTTCCGATAAAATTTCCGGACGGCTAACTGAGTGAAGGTCAGTTGTTTCTAAAACAGTTGGTTTAACTCCAAAGCTTGGTTTCAAAAACTTGACCAGCTCTTCACGAACAATCCGTTCATCAGTTTCAGTAATTTGGCTAATTTTTTGTAACCAAAAATCCCTTTCAATCAGATTAGCGATCCTTGCTAAACGAGGCAGTAGTTTTTTTAAAGCCATACGACGATCGCTCGCTGTACTCATATCAAGATCTTTTATCGTCTCAGCGACATAATACTCCATAATCGGTTGGGCTGATGTGATGGCTTCTTGCCAGCCTTCAGGATTTTTTCTGATACATTCGTCTGGGTCTTTACCTTCCGGTAACGTAATCACGAGTGTTTCTAGTTCTGCACCTAAAGTTTGATCACTACTGCGTTCAAGCGCTTGTCGTCCAGCAGCGTCCATATCATACGCAAAAGCAAGGCGTGATGTATAACGTTTAATCATCGTTACTTGATCAACCGTTAAGGCTGTACCGGAAGTGGCGATCACGTTGGTAAAGCCAGCTTCATGCGCCGTGATACAATCCATTTGTCCCTCGACTAAAATCGCTAAATTTTGTTCACGGATAGACTGTTTAGCTTTATCAAGTCCAAACACTAATTTACTCTTATCATATAGTATTGTCTGCGGGCTGTTAACATATTTGCCTTGAAAATCATCTTTTTCAAACTGTGGCAGAAGACGACCGGTAAAACCGACAATATTACCATTAACTTCACGCAAAGGAAACATCACGCGTCCGCGAAAACGATTATAGAAACGATTGGTCTCAGCTTTTTTGGCGGATAATCCGGCGAGTAATATATCTTCATCGCTAAATTTTTTACTCTTTAAAAAAAGAACAACGTCATCCCACGAATCAGGGGCATAGCCAATTTCCCAAGCCTTTACGGTTTCTTCTGTTAATCCACGCGCACGAAGATAGGTACGAGCAACTTCAGCTTTTGTCTCATGTAAAAACAAGTGGTGATAATAGCGCGCGGCTTGATCTAAAAGATCTAACAGACGATTACGTTGCGACGCGAGCGGTCCGGTTTCACGTTTTAAAATTACGCCCGCCCGAGGTGCCAAAAGACGCAACGCCTCGGGAAAGGTCAGTTTCTCAATTTCCATAATAAAAGAAAAAAGATCACCACCTCGACCACAGCCAAAACAATGCCAAACTTGTTTCGTCGGACTCACGGTAAAGGAAGGGGTCTTTTCGTTATGGAACGGGCAACGACCACTAAAATTGTTGCCGCTGGCCTTGAGCGGCATATACTGCCGAATAATTTCCACAATATCAAGACGAGCCTTTATTTCATCGCTCGGATTTAACATATATAAAGAATTGGTCTAAGGAGCTATAGTTATTACATCCTTCTTAGCATATCTGACCAACGTTGGCTACGGGGGTCGCCTGTAGGGGCGGATGAAACTTTCAAACGAGATTGAGAGGTTGATTGGCTCGTAGTGGAGACGGTTTTTAGCAGAACCTTTAAACGGTCCATTTCAGTTTTTACCACCGGACTATCATATTCGCCACTATGAGCTGAGATGCCCTTATAACTTGGTTGTTTTTGGTCAAGATGGAGATTAACGGTTAAAAGGTCGCCTTCTTCAGTAATATAAATATGAAAACGAGGATAATGTCCCCTGCCAAAAGCACGAACAAAACTTTCCTGACCAGCTTTTCGATTATAGATCGCATGATAACCAGCGGAACGGAGAAATTGAAAAGGAGTGAGATTAAGATTCGATTGTTTGATGGTTAGTTTCATAGAATAATCGCGTTCTGAATATTATTAAACTTTAATAAGGGTAATTCTTAAGATAATCTTTAATTCTATCTCTATCTTCATTCTCGTTATCACTTTTAAAATAAATCTCAATAAAATCTATTCTATAATTCTCACAATGAAAAGCATAGATAACTCGTATTCCACTCCTTGAACCTCGGCCTTTTAATGCCTTACAAGCAAATTTTTTAATTTTACAAACCTGTATTTTTTCCGAACAAAAACCTGGAATTGGAAAAATACCTGCATTATCAAAACGATTATAATGATATCCCTCTATATTATAACGTTTAACAACCTCTAAATCCTCCTTAAGCGTTTGATATTTTTTAAGAAGATGTTTAAGGTCTCGCTGAAATAAGGGAATCTCATTATATTTAACCTTCATCAGCATCATCATAATCCCTCACCGAAGTTTCGGTGGTGCGATAAAATACCGACTCGTAATCAAGCGGTTTGCCATTTTCTGCGCTAATCCAAGAACCGTCTCGATGTGATAAATCAGTCAATTGATTAGCTGTCAAGTCAGAAAGTCGTTGTAGCTCCCAGTCAATATGTTCTTTTTCCTTGCCATTAAGAATACTTAAATCTGGCTTAATTTCTGGGTTAATTAGATATTTTGTTTGTGGATATTTGTAAAATTTACTATTAACGACTTCCACTTCACCTCTGTTGATCATATCGCCAATTAAATCTTCGAATAAGTGCGGCGTTGGTCCATGATGATTCTTTACATATACTAAACCCATTAACTGCTCTTCGTATTTTTCATAAAAATCAAAATCAATAAAATAAAGCAATTTATATAAAACTGTCATACCAACGTTTGGTTTCCCACCAACTTTTTCTAAAATATACAATAAAATCTCACGAAATTTATCAACCCTTTTTTGTGGTACACTGATTCTTATTTCTGACTCTTTTTTTTTAATTGATTTTTTCCCACTTTTTATTTCTACAATAACCTTAACCCCCTCTTTACCTTGTAAAAAGACATCAAAAGGAATAGCAAAAATTTCGGCTAATTTTTTAGCTTCAGTCAGAGTCAAGTCTCTAGCGCCTTGTTCAATTTGCATATATGTCGGCCGAGAAACACCTATTTCTGAGGCTAGAAACTCCTGAGTTAAGTTATTTTTCTTCCGCAATTGTTGAATAAACTTTGAAAGCATATTATATGTATGATAATAGCACTGTAAAATTATTTGTCAATAGACATGTAAATAAACTTTACAGTTAATATAGGAATTTAGATAAAAAGAGTAAAGCTACAACCTCTTGTTCTTACTTACCTCTGCATTATAAACGACATTAGAACTATTTTTGAGAAAAAAGGTAAATAATATCTATATACCTGATTTAAGACCAAAAAAAATGAGAATATAAGTTACCCTACCCGGTGACTCACTATCCTCGACAGAACGAACCCAAGGGTTCTCATACTCTATACTACGGCTATATCTTAAATTATTTAGCGTAGCTAAATAATTTAAGATATAGCGGAAGGACGGGGATTCGAACCCCGGAGACCCGTTAAGGCCTACTTGCTTTCCAAGCAAGCGCACTCGACCACTATGCGATCCTTCCTTATTACTACTGCGTCAACTTTTCTTTAATCAAAGATCGCAAACCCTTAGCTGAAGTGCCGTCCGGATGAGTAAAATCATCATACGGCAAAGCGCCGGCATAATAATCACCGTTAATGAAACTGGCTGGTGTGCCACCGACGCCCAAGGCTTTTACTTCATCTTTTTGCGCCATTATCTTAGCTTCCGGCTCTTTTTTAGTCAAACAGGCTGTATAAGCGGCATCATCAAGTCCAATTTTTTTTCCCGCTTGATAAATACTCTCGTCATTAAATGTCC
>CAZLCH010000005.1:0-13051 GCA_964558025.1 uncultured Gammaproteobacteria bacterium
CGGTTTTTGTCGCCACGCTACCTAAAGGGTTTGTTGATGGTTATGAATATCCACTTACTCTACTTTTATTCTCTTTGAGCCTCTTCTGTACCGGACCCGGTGAATGGACAATCAAAAAATTATTACGAAAAAAGTTGATTTAGTTTTCCTGTACTATACAGAATCAAAAGTCGAGTCATCGACTTTTTTTAAAACCCGGGAAAATAATCTTTTTTAATCCGCTGTCTCGTAATACCGAGCGATCTCAGTAACGTTAGATAATTTTCCACCATTGCATTGGGGCCGGAAAGATAAAACATTCTTTCACTATAGTCCGGTACTTGGCTTCTAATCATTTCTTTAGTAATAAAACCGCTCAAACCGCTCCACTGCGGTAAAATCTGTTTACTATCAGTAATAATATATTTTACTTGAAGACCAAATGCCTTTTCAGCGGCGGAAAAAATATCTTGGTAGACAAAGTGTTCCGGCCCAACACAGGCATATAAAAGAATAATATCTCTTGACTCATGACAATCAAGTAGATATTTAACCATACTGCGAAACGGGGTGATACCAATCCCGCCGGCAATAAAAACTAATTTGGTTTTTTTATCAGTTGGTAAGGTAAAATTACCAGCTAGTTGTCCGGCCCAAATCGTATCGCCAGCTTTAAGAGCTGTTAGTTGTTTTTTAAAAGCACTACCACCTTCTATAGACGTTCTAATACCTAAGTGAAATTCTTTTTCAGTTGGTGCCGAGGCAATGGTAAAATAACGACGATTACCACGACTATCTGGAGATGATAAGGGTAGTGTCCATTCCATATATTGCCCGGCCTGAAATGACAACTTCTGACTGCCGGAAAAAATAAATTCGTAAATATCATTACGTAACTTACGACTGCTTTGCAGTATAAGCTGTAGTTTTTGTTTTGGATTAATAAAATAAGAGAAAAGATTACCAAGCACTAAAGCTAATTCAGGCGTATTATATAAACGACCGATATGAAACTGAGAAGAGAATAAAATTCCAACTAAAGCTCCGTAGACTATCTGCCAACGTGTAGCCGATGGGGTGGTGGCCGGTTCAGTTAACATTATTGTCCCAAAGAAAAATAATGGCCAAGAAATAATTAACTGTTTAAGCATTTCTACTACTGGCTGTTCATAATTTATACTCACAATGACGATTGTCACTACCGCCGTCATCAAAAAAGACAAGAGTAAATAAAAACGACGAATTTTTCTAACGATCAAAAATCCGGCAATAATCACAAACGGCACCAACCTCGCACTCCCGACCCACCACGTAACCATGCCTGAACCAAGTAAACCGATAATGACCGCCGCTAGAGCCGCTGGATTAAAGATATGCTGACGTTTAATCACCAGTATATACTTACTAGCCATCGCTAGAACAGCTACTAAAACTAAAGTATAACTATCAACTAATACGCTGGGAGGCTCTAACAAAAAAAATAAAATTAAGCCGGAAATAACTGAGGACTCAATATTAACTGGGATGTTAAAAAAATAACCTAGGAGGAGATTAATTCCATAGCAAATACCGGACAAAAGAAAAAAAGAGATTATTAATGACAGGGGCGAGAATGATAGTAAACCAAAGAAAGATAATAGTACAGCAATAACGGCTAGAGTACTCAAAACATAGAGCATAAGCCGATACATCGTAATTGAATTAAGAAAATTATCAACCCAACGTACTAAAAACATATAAAAATTTAGGTAAACAACTCAACGGTAAATCCATCAGAGCGATGAACTGAATTATCGTCCATCACTAATAAATATTCAAACTGATAGGTTGGCAAAAGAACTTGTGGATCAACAAAAAATAAAGCGGTGGTAAGGGCATCAGCTATTAACGTCGTCGAGGCTATCGCCCATAAAGCTTTAATATGTTGAGGTGAGGTTAAAGTTTTCGGATTAATAATATGATGGAAACCACCCCACGCACGACGATTACCAGCTGATCCACAAAGACTCTGATTTTTAATCGTAGCGACACCAATAACTTTTTCTGGATCAGTCGGATCCTCAAGACCAACTCGAAGCGTCTCACTATTACTATTATAATACGCCATATCACCACCGGCGTCCACGCAAAATGATTCAATCTTTTCAGCTTTTATCATCTCAGCGACTAAGTCAATTAAATAGCCTTTGCCGGCCGCGCCAAAATCAAATAATACTGGCGTATGAACGATTAATTCTAAACCACGACGTTCCACGGCTGTTCCCAAAGCTGGAGCTGTTGTTAGATTGTTAGTTTTAAGCGAATAATCAGCATCATAACCAGCGGCTGATAACACTGTGCCAATAAGCGGGGTCATTAAACCATTAGTACGACGATATAAATCTTCGTAAACTTCAAACATCGGCTCAGCGTCAGGTGGTAACGTATAAACACCAGCTTTTTGTGCCATCGCAGTTACCAGAGAATCCTGACGAAAACGAGAATAATGCTGATCAAAAATATTGATCCTTTCTCTTACCTTTTGAAAAAAATCATCTTTTTTGGTTACTAAAAGACCATCGGGGAGATCAATTTGCCACTGTGTCCCGATGGCCTCAAAACGATAAGGCGTTTTTGACCACGCCATAACTATAGTTATAATTTTGCCTCTGCCTTAATCTTAGCCAGTGCGTCATTAAAACCCTTAGGGGTTAAAGAAGATCCGGAGACTTTGGTAATCTGAATCTCGTCAATTTTCTTACCAATAACATATTCTTTATAACCATCGGAAAACTGTTTCTGGAATTTTTGTGAAATTGGACGTTCAGATTGAGCTAGAAAAACTGAATCGGTAACAGTGCCATCTTTAACTGTTAGGGTTAATTTAATTTCTTCTGGACCACCAGGGGAAATGTAGTCGCCAGTCGCTGAATAACTACCATCTTTATAACTACCAACAATTACTGGTTCAGAAACCTGGTTAGTATCATTAGTTATTACTGCATTATTAGTTGACTGCTGTTCGATAGTATCAATTACACTATTATTAATAGTCATTGGTGTTGGTTGTGGTGAAATATTTGATGGTCTATTCATCACAATATAAGCAAGAATCCCGACAGGAATAACAATTAAAATAACCCAAAACCAAAATTTATTGCTCTTATTAGTTGGTTCAACTGGAGTTGTTTGTTCCATATAAAAAAATTTAAAAATAAATGTCTGTCTATTGTAAACTAAACTTATTATTAAGGCAAGCCTTAAAAAATGGTTATAATTTTTCAAGTTTTCGTCGTACAGCTAACAACTGATCCAATAAAGCTTTAATATCTGTTTCTTGGCTTGGTGATAATGAGGACTCCTGACTTAGGCGAGCAAACTTATTTAAAAATAAGTGGTATAAATCATTAAATTGTTGGGCTAAGTCGATTGCTTCTGAACTTGGATTATCTTGTAATAAAAAATCTTGAAATAATGCTTGTTCGGTGATAAGACCGTCAAACATTATCTGCACTTGATACGGCTTGATTTCCCTAGAATTCATAGCTTTAATATTCAGCGGCAATACTAACGAATTTATTCTTACCAATAATAATATGATCAACAAGAGGGATACCGATAATCTTACCGGTCTCAATCACACGTCGTGTGATCTCAATATCAGCCGCGCTTGGCGTTATAACACCAGAAGGATGGTTATGGGCTAGAATGACAGCGGCGGCACCATACTCAATCGCTGGCTTAAAAACCTCACGGGGATGGATGAGATTTGAATTAATCGTACCAATAGAAATTACTTCATCATGAATAAGACGATGATGAGTATTGACGTAGAGGCCACGTAAGTGCTCCTTGGGTAGAGTTCGTAAATCTTTTAAATACTCATAAGCATCTTTGGCAGTTCGAATCACTGTTCGTCCATGTTCATGACGATCAAAAAAACGACGGCCGAGCTCAGCACAAGCAACAACTTGTAAAGCTTTGATAAGAGGAATATCTAATTCTTTGGCCAATAACCTCGCCTGAGTCTGATTTGAGAGACTACGCTCACCATAATCCCGTATAATCCGCGAAGCCATCGACATAACATCTTCTTTCTTCGTACCAGTCGCCAAAACAACTGCTACCAATTCAACCACTGTTAAAGCTGATGGTCCGTATTTTAATAATTTTTCTCTTGGTTTGTCCTCAGCCGGCATATCTTTAATTTTAAAGACATACTGCTTAATAACATCAGTTACAACCTGCTCTTCAAGAAGTAAATCATAATTTTTTAGAGTGTATGTTGTGCGCATATAGTCAAAGTATAGCACGTTAACTCATAAGGTAAAGCCAATAAAGAATACTTTTTTAGATAATATAAATGAATATGTTTTTAACCAAAGGTGAATGTAAAGACTTCCAAACCTGGTTTCTTAATCTCAATCTCTAAAGTATGATCGCGATACTCCTCTGAATCAAAAAGATTATATATTGTTGAACTATCAATCGTAATTTCTTTAATTGCCTTCCCATCAACTATAATTGCTAATAGTACTGGCGTAGAGATATTATTTGCTACCAAAAAACTTTACCGGCCGAAAAATGTAGGGCTATTTTACCAGTCTGACTTTGTAATAAGGCTCGATCATCTTTAAATTCCCATGTCCCTTCAAAGGCAAATTTGTTTACATCAAGTTTAGCTGGTAGCGTATAGACTGTTGGTATTTGATAAGCGGTTTGTTCTTTGGTTAAATTTTGTAAACGACTCAAACCAAAGTATATTTCCGGTGATTTCACAGTTCCTTGTATTGTTGCTGGTACTACAGTCGTAGTTGCTGGCCCCATATCTAATAATTGTCGAATAACTGTCTCAGTCTCTTCATAATTACCTTCGCCAAAATGGGTATACACAATCGTCCCGGATTGATCAATAATATATTTCGCGGGCCAATAATGATTATTATAGGCATTCCAAGTTGCATAATCATTATCTTGAGCAACTGGATAGGTGATATTAAATTGTTGTAACGCTTTTTCAACGTTAGTCGTATTTTTCTCAAAGGCAAATTCAGGTGTATGAACACCAATAATAACTAAACCTTTATCTTTGTATTTTTCATGCCACTCTGTTATATGGGGCAATGTACGAAGACAATTAATACAGCTGTATGTCCAAAAATCAACGAGAACAACTTTTCCACGAAGACTTTCAATGGTGAGGGGCTTGGAATTGAGCCAATGGTTAATACCGGTCAACTCTGGTGCTACTCCGTAATCATCTAAAACAAGTTTATTACTCATATCTTGCCCAGTCGTTACCTCCATATTAACAATACGTTCCGGCATACCACTGAAACGATCAATATAATCTAAAATCTTAGCCTGAATAACCGTATCATATTGAAAATAGACCGCAAAAGCTAAAAGAATAATAATGAAACCAAAAAATCTCTGTAGCTGTTTAGCATACTGAGCAATTTTTTTGACTTTAGTGGTTAATGTTTGACCACCATATGCAATCACTAACATTGGGATACCAGCTCCAACCGCATAAGCTAAAAGCAAAACACTGGCACGAGCTATCTCAGCCTGTTTGGCAATTAAAGTTAAAATTGATCCGAGAATTGGTCCGGCACACGGCGCCCAGATAATACCAATAATCACACCAATTAGAAAACCGCCAAAATTACCATTACTCACTCGGCTACTTACTTCTCCTGCCTTGTTTAATAAGCCGGATAATTTTATAGAGAAACGTTCAAAAAACTGAGGCCATATCATTAATAAGCCAAAAATACATAATAGTATAGCCGCACTATGTCGCAAAATTTCTGGATTAGCATTCAAGTTTCTAACAATAAAATTAAGTGATAACCCGAGAATTGAGAACGTAATAACAAAACCAAGGGTAATAAAAAGCGGTCGTGTTCGAATATTATGACCAACTGAAGCGCCGAATATAATTGGTAAGGGTAATAAAATACAGGGAGCGGCAATCGTCAGTATACCAGCAATGAAGGTCAAAAAAACTTCAATCATATATATTTTCCTTATTTACAATAAGATTATACATCGCGAATATCAATCTACTAAATTATAGCTTAAAAACGTTAATCAAGAAAACATCAAGAATTGCAAAGTTAAGCCACTTTTGCTATAATATAGTCTATTCGAAAAGATATATTTATTAACTTTATAACTTATATTTTATTAATCATATATGTATATGAAAAATGATATTAAAAAACTTAGATTGTTTATAATATTAGGGGTGGTTGGTAGTGTCATCACTATCTTTTCTATAACAAAAGTATCGGCTTTTGAAGTTTTCCCACTGCAACTGCAGACTGGTAATCTGGCTGAAACTAAAAAAGGGGAAATAACAAAATGGGACTCTTCCGTTAACTGTGGTTCACCTATCACTGACCGTGATGGCTTTACCTATAATACCGTGGCAATCGGAACTCAGTGCTGGATGGCGGAAAATTTAAAAACAAAATCAAATCCAGATAATGTACCAATGACTAACCGAGAAGATAATTCCGAACGCGACTGTATGTCGTCAACCTGGGATGAACGCGGTACTGAAGCTGATTGTGAAGCTGGACGTACCTTATATACTGTTGATGCCGCGATGAATTATAGTCTTGATGAAGGTGCTCAGGGTATCTGCCCTGAAGGTTGGCATATTCCGAGCGACAGTGAGTGGCATATATTGGAAGCTGGTCTCTCTCTTAATGGCTCAGGTCCAACCTGTGATCCAAACCGTACAGGTAATGGTGGCTGTGCCAATGCTGGCTCAAGAATGTTGGTTGGTGGTGATACTGGTTTTAACGCTGATTATTCAGGTATTCGCGTCAAGGATGGTCATAATAATACCTTTATTGGTTGGAATAGCTTAGTAATTTTCTGGAGTTCAACTCTTAATCAACCAGGAGATGCCTATGGTCGTTACATTGGCGATTGGAATCCTCATGTCATTGATCGCGGAACTTGGGGAGAAAATACCGGTGAACATATTACGAGCGCCTCAGTCCGTTGTATCAGTGATCAACCTATTATTCATGAACCAGTCTGTGGTGATCCGCTAGTTGATCGCGATAATTATTCTTATCCAACCGTACAAATTGGTGAACAATGCTGGATGGCGACCGGACTTCGTACAAAAACCAAACCAGATGGAACTTGTATTAACGGCGGAACCCAACCGTGTGCTGATGCTTCAGTCAATGATAACTATAAGGGTCGCTCTTGCTACAACAATCTTGAAAGTAACTGTACTGCTGATGGTGCTTTATATAATTATCAAACTGCTTTGAATGGCACGCTTATTACTCCTCAATCAAATCTACCGGTACCAATTCAAGGTATTTGTCCTGATGGCTGGCATGTTCCAAGCACTGATGATTTTACTACTCTTTTCCGATCAGTCTGTACTTCAGAAAACTGTACGACTGCTTTCCCCTATACGTACCTAGCCGATAATGATCGCGGCACAACTGAAGGCAATAAACTTAAAGTTGGTGGCTCTTCGGGCTTTAATGCTACATTAAGTGGTCAACGAGCAACTGATGGTAGAACTTTTCAAAATAAAGGTTTGTTCTCTTATTTTAGAACTACCATGCATGACTACTTAAATTCCTCAACCACTGGTTATCGAATTGTTCTGTACGCCGGCCAAAATGGCTTAGTTAATCGAGCTTATAGCCAAGACCAGCGCTCAATGCCATTACGCTGTGTAAAAAACTAAAAGTTATATCTTATACTATTGAGCTTTAAAACACCTGCTATAAGCGGGTGTTTTAAAATAGTAAAACTTTTTGAATTAGCTAAAATATGGTATAGTAGTACATACTAGATCGAACACTCTTTTTAATATGAAACAACCGAAACATCATCAACCTGAAAAAAAACTAACTCATAAAGAAACCAGGGAGACGGAATTAAAAAAAAGAAAGCGACATTGGGGATTTTCTTTAATTGAATTAGTAACAGTAGCTGGTATCATTAGTTTGATAGCAACCTTTGCGACGATTTCAATTAGTAAAGCTCGCATACAAGCTCGAGATGTTAAACGTGTCGCTGACACAAAATCATTAACCTTAGCATTAGAATCTTATTTTAGTAAAAATAATGCCTACCCAGCAGCGATTACGCCTGGACAACCATTAGTTGATAATGATGGCATTGTTTATATGAGCCAAGTTCCTGGTAATCCAAAACCACACACTGATGGTAATTGTTTAGATCGCGATTTTCATTATGAAACTATTAATAACGGTAGTGATTATATGTTGACGTTTTGCCTTGGCGCTGAAACTGGCTCATTCTCTCGTGGAGTAAACTTTTATGGCGGTGGTGGCGTACCAAAATCTTGCGGAGTAACTATTACTGACCGCGATGGCTTTACCTATAATACTGTTAATATCGGCGGACAATGCTGGTTGGCGGAAAATCTAAAAACCAGAACTAAGCCAGATGGGACACTATTAACTGAACTGACTGATGGTTCTGAAAGGGACTGTATGTCATCAACCTGGGATGATCGCGGTGATGAAACCGACTGTCAAAACGGTCGGGCACTCTATTCACTAAGCGCGGCTCTTGATGGCTCAACTATTGAAGGCGCTCAAGGCCTCTGCCCTGATGGTTGGCATATTCCTAGCGACAGTGAATGGCACACTCTAGAAGCTTTTTTAGCTGGCGGCTCAGGACCAGCCTGTGATCCAAATCGTAGCGGATCTGGTTGCTCTGGCGCCGGCACTAAAATGATGACGGGAGGCTCGTCTGGTTTTAATAATAATTTTACCGGCATGCGTCTGGCGGGCGGTCATGGCCCTGATACATTTATTGGCTGGAACAGTTTGACGATTTATTGGAGCTCAACACTTGATCAACCCGACACTGCTTATGGTCGTTACATGGGTGACTGGAACACGGCCGTGGTTGATCGTGGTATATGGGGTAGTTCACTAGAAAATATTTCTGTTCGATGTGTAGCTAACTAATACTTATTTTCCTATAATAAAAAGGCTGAACCTAGATGGATTCAGCCTTTTCTTTTATATAACTTTGATAGTTTATTGCGACTGTTCTTGTCGCAATTTTTCTTAAAAGCCTTGACTCATTTTTCCCAAAAGAAATATATTCCACTTCTTTACCTAGTGCTTTGATTTCCTCAAAAACTGGATAAAAATCATTATCAGAACTAATAATGATCGCTGTATCATACCTATCAAAAAATGCCCCTTCATATATATCTAATGCCATAATGATATCAACGCCTTTTTCTTTTTGAAAAACCTTACCTTCATTATAAAAAGTTTCAACTCGACCTTTTCTTACAATAAATCCATGTTTTTCTAATAGTGTAAACCATTCTCTTTGTTTTCGCTGACGTAATTTTATATTGTCAACGAAAAAAGGTTCATTACCGTTATATATTGCCTCGCCGGTATAGTAACATTTAACAACACAGTTTCTACTACCAACAATATCCCTTATTAAATCAAAAAGATAAAAAGACTTCTTTTGTTCGGCATTATTCACTTCAACTTTATTTTGAGGTAAATTACCTTTGTAAACACCCGGTTCGATTTTGAGATTCTCACTTTTTTGAATTAGAGAATCTTTGACAATACCATATACGTTACTAGCATCGACAAAAACAGCCACTCTTTCTGATGTTTTCTTTACTATGTTGATAGTAATAATAACTGACGACTGAAAGTGATAATACCATTGGTACAATATCCAAATAAAGAGCAGTCCATAGCTAAAACTAATAGCCAATTTATAATAAGTATATAACGGAACTAAAAAAACCTTGAAATCAATCTCAAAAATTCCTAATAGTAGCAGGCATATGATTCCCGCTACAAGATACAATCGTGCTCGCGGAAAATTCATATTCCTCCTTTTTAAAATTTATTTTAAAATAACAACAATTTTTTTTCTAACCTACCAATAAATCAAAGGGTTGTCAATAACATACTATAGACATCTCACTATATTTTAACCTATCATAACCCTATGAACACTCAACTTAAAGAATACTTTATTACTTTTTTAGTCGGGATGGTAACGGCCAATCTTTTTACCCACGTCCTACCGGAATTATTCACGGAAGCACCGAAAACACAAATTTCCCTATTATTATTACTCGGGGTTTTTCTGATTGGCGCCGCCTTACAATATTCTCTCCACCACAGTCTCCACCCGCATCATAAAACCGCCAACCAATTCCTTACCGCCCTACATTTTCATAATATTACTGATGGTATTACCATTGGTTTAGCCATGCTTGTCAGCCCACAGTTTGGCTTAGCGGCTTTCCTTGGAATTATGGCGCATGATATTATTCACAAAATTATCGCCTTTGGTTTCTTAATCAAACAGGGGGAAGATAAACGAAAAGCCATAATGAAAACTATCTATACTTTTATTACCATTGGCGTGGCTATTTTGTTAACTATGTTCATTAAACCATCTTTAACTATTACTCTTTTAGGTGGTGGTTTTGCGGCCGGATCGTTAGCCTACGTATCATTTGTATTATTGAAAGAAGTCTTTCACCACACCACAAATTCACAACCAAACTGGAAAATCATTAAAACAACTTATTTTATAGCTGGTATAGTAACGATGTATTATATTTTTCAACTATTTGAAATACTATTTCCTGAGATTCATTAATTTATAGATGAGTCGCAGTCGAAATGATAACTGGGTTACAGCTCCGCAAACGATCCTGGTGAAGTAAAAAACAACTATCACAACAAATTACCTTTTTTGAGGGACGGACACTATCATCACTATAAAACTGCTCACATAATTCATTACAATAAGTACAACGACTGATAACATCATGATCGGTATTATCTACTACGGTGGTTGTCATGCGATTATCAAAAACAAACAACGAGCCTTTAAAACGAGAATTGGGAAAACGTTGTATATAGGTATGGATACCGTCTTTAAGCTGATATAAATTTTTAAAACCTTTTTGTTTTAATAAACAGGTGGCTTTTTCACAACGAATACCGCCCGTACAAACAGCTATGACTTTTTTCTTTTTTAGATTTTCTAAGTCTGGTAGCTTTTCTGGTAAATCACGGAAATTTTTTAATTGAGGATTAATGGTTTTTTCAAAACGACCGACTTCAACCTCAAAATCATTGCGCAAATCAAGGATCACAAAATCTTCGTTCGTATCATATAGAGCTTCAAGCTCAGAGGCTGATAGTTCAGGGGCGGTTTCGGTTTTGATATCAAAATTTCCTGCACCAAGTGTTACTACTTCGGGTCTAATTTTTATTTCAAGTTTTGTAAAAGCTTTTCCCGTACCAACACTCGTTTTAAAAACTAGGTCTTTAAAAGCCGGCAAAGAGGTTAAGGCTTTTTGATAGGCCTTTATCTGTTCGACAGTTCCTTCAAAGGTGCCATTAATACCCTCTTTGGCAATCAATAGACGACCGCGTAAACCAAGCTCATGGCATAAAACTTTTTGTTCATCACGAAAAGCTTCTGGATTATCGATTGGCGTAAAACGGTAGAAAAGAATGATATTATATTGTGGTTGACTTATCATGATGATTTTTTTGATTAATATTATTATTTTGTAATGCCTTAATTGAAAAAACAAAAATCAATATATAAAAAATTAAACCATAAGCACAACTCGGTAATCCCAATATATACTGATGACCAAAAATTAACCGTGTAACTTCTGGTAAGGTAAAATAACCAGCAAAGAAAACACCTAAAACGGCAGTAATTAACTGAATCCAGTATAAAATATTAGTCTTACGATGAATCGAGACAATTGAGGTGATAAAAATAATAGAAAACATCCCAAATCCATACCAACAAGCTGGATAACCAAGAAAGTAGGGGCAAGCTTCTCGTAAAGCGCAGGAATGGGTTAGTAGCTTAGTGAGACTAATATAACCGGAAAATAAAAACCCAAGGAAACTTAATATTAGGACTGACATATAGTATATAAAACTAGTAACTATAGCTAGCACTTAAACAATTATTTTATACTACATATTAAAAGAAAAAACAATAATAACTTACCAAAAAGCAACATTGACAATTTAACCAAAAAATGATTAGCTAATAAAAAATATACATTAACAAACTAAATTTAAAAGGAGAAACATCATGGTAACAATAAAACTTCAGCCGGGAGAGCTGGAAGATATTTTTAAACAAATTAAACAAAGTTTTCAAAAAATTCAAGGTGAAAAATTTGATAAAAGAAAACCAATCCACAAAACCGTAGAAAGGGAACTTAAAATATTGTTTGAGAGTATTCCTAATTGTCGAATACTAGAGAACCCCTCTACACGTACTATCTGCACCGGAGCAATCACTTTAATAAAAGAAGATTATAGAGGACGTAAGGATGAGGATACTGAGCCGTATACGATTTATTTTCATCTTTATAAAGATGGTACTGCCTGCCTTGAAGGAGAGGAGTCGGCTGGCTTTAATTACATTATAAAGGATGATATGATTGATGATCGGAATATAATTTTAGAAAAACTATTAACATTAATTAAACAATTTATAATTAATTAAAAGGAGAACAAACAATGAAAAGAAATCTTTTGCAAAGAATTTTACTTCCTCTTTCTCAGAGGGGACGTCCATTTATGGGCGCTGGATCATTTAATGGCATGGCGGAAGAGAGGCTTAAAAAATTGCTTTCAATTATTCGCTTTGATTATATGGGATCAGCTGATTTTGAATTTGGTACTATTCCACGTTGCCTCAAAACTATATCTGAGGATAGAAAATATATCTTTCATCAAAAGAGTATTAAGGGAGTGATTTTTTATATGATTCTTCCTGGTGACTCTGTCAATGAGTATATCGATCTAATTGAAAAATGGTCGGAAAAAACTATTATATTGAGTATCATGGTCTGAATGATGTAATTAAAGAAAAAAATAAAAATCAAATTCAGGGTTGGCTTGATATTAGAGATAATATACTATTTTTCATTAATGAAGATATGGCGAAAAAAATGAAAGATTTTCTTGGGATTACATAAAATCAAAAAGAAAGGAGAAACGGTATAATGCAAAACAAATTAAAGTTCAAA
>CAZLCH010000006.1:0-12812 GCA_964558025.1 uncultured Gammaproteobacteria bacterium
GCCGGCATTAATAAACATGTTTAAGATATGAAAAAAATTAGGAGGGGCAAACGAGCGGCCGTTATAGTCGCCGTTTTTAGTCTGATGGTCGGTTGTGGTTTGTATCTTGGTTGGCGAATCTATCCCGATCATCAGTTATTTGAAATCAGTATTTTGAATGTTGGGCAGGGTGATGCGATTTTAGCTGAAGCGCCGACCGGACAGGTGATTTTAATTGATGGTGGGCCTGATAAAAAGATTTTGCGACGTTTGGGTGAAGAGCTACCTTTTTGGGAACGGCGGATTGATTTAGTGGCCTTAACCCATCCCCATGAAGATCATTTTGCTGGTTTAAATTTAGTCTTAGAGCGCTATGAAATTGGCGTGGTACTGATTACTGGGGTCGAAGCTCATAGTCAAGGCTACCAACATTTTTTAGATATTATTAATCAACGTCATATTCCTTTATTTATTATTGAGAAGCCGGAACAACTTGTTTTTGGTGATGTTATTTTTAATGTTTTATATCCTACCTATAGTTTTAAAGGGCGCCGGATTAGTAATCTGAATAACAGTTCACTGATTATTAAAATGCAATATGGACGGATTGACATGCTACTAACCGGTGACGCAGAAAAAGAAGAGGAGTTAGAATTATTAGCCGATAAGATTGATCTTGAAGCGGAAATTTTAAAAGTTGGTCATCATGGGTCGGAAACCAGTTCAACTGAAGAATTCTTACGCGCGGTCAAACCAGCTCTAGCTCTGATTAGCAGTGGTCTTGGTAATAAATATGGCCATCCTTCACCACGTACGCTGAAGCGGTTAGAGCGACTTGGTGTTCCTGTACGTCGTACTGATAATGAAGGTACAATTCATCTTCTAACCGACGGACAGGTTTTATACCAGTAGTTTTTTAAAGTTAATAGGGTTGCGAAAATCAATAAAAGTCTGTACAGTGTAATCATTATTAATTTATCTTGTATCTATGTCTCATCCTAAGAATGAACGAACTTTAGTTATTATTAAGCCTGATGGTGTACAACGATCTTTAATTGGTGAAATTATTAAGCGCTATGAACGAGTTGGTCTAAAATTAGCTGGTTTAAAAATAATTATACCAAGTGAAGAATTAGCCACTGATCATTATTATAAAGTCGGCGGGGAAGCCTGGCTCGAAGCAGTCGGAGCTAAAGCCCGCGCTGCTTATGAAAAAAAGGGTGAGCAATCACCGTATGAAACTAATCGGGATAATGGTATGGCGGTTATGAAAGCAAATGCGAAATATTTAAGCGCCGGACCAGTCGTGGCGATGGTATGGCAGGGAAATCAAGCTGTGCCAATTGTACGAAAATTAACCGGCGGTACAGAACCATTAACATCTGATGTTGGAACGATTCGCGGTGATTTTACGCTTGATTCTTATTCCGCGGCTGATACTGATAGTCGTAGTATTCGCAATCTTATTCATGCTTCAGGCACAGTCGCCGAAGCTCAACTTGAGATTCCAATGTGGTTTAAGGACGAGGAATTGATTAATTATAATTTAGTGCAAGAACAAATACTCTATAACGTTAATTTAGAGGGAATTAAGGAATAATATTATTTAGATTTCAATAATAAGAGTTGTTGGTCCGTCGTTAATTAAATTGACCTGCATATAGCTTCTAAATTTACCAGTGGCGACTTTGAGATTTTTTTCTTTTAAAGCCGTTATTAATTTTTCATAATATTTTTGTGCTTTTTCTGGGTCAGCGGCAGTAATAAAGCTTGGACGATTACCTTTGGTACAATCACCATAGAGTGTAAACTGTGAAATAAGTAATATTTCTCCCTTAGTATCAATAATAGATTGATTCATTTTGCCATTTTCATCTTCAAAAATTCGCAAGTTAATAATTTTTTCCGCCATTTTTGTAATGGAAAACTCAGTATCGTTTTGATGGATTGCAACAAAGATGACAAGACCATGGTTAATTGATCCGAGGATAAGATTGTCGCTAGTAACATGAGCGTTGGTAACACGTTGAATAACTACTTTCATATTTTAGCCACTATAGCATAATTAGTGTAACATTAATATATACTTGATTTCTTTATGTCACTTTGTTAGCGTTGTAGTATAGTTTATAAAGTTCTTTTTACAATAAATTAAAAAATCATGAGGATAGTAAAAAAGTTAAATCGGCAATTCAGTATTGTTAAAGCAATTCTGACGCACCAAAAAGATAGTCAAAGCCTCTATATACCGCAAGGGAAAAAGCCTCACATGAGCCGTAATAAAAGGTACAAAAAATTTCTCTATATTACTATCACAGAAGGGAAGACAGAAGATAAAAATCTTCCACTGCGCGTTACTAATACTTTAAAGAAATTTTTTGGTTATCAGGGAGTAATTTTTAGAGTGAAAGATCAGTGGCCCCACTGGCGCGGTCTGGAAATTATTAAAGAAGAGCATAACATTTTGGTGATGCTTCATGTGTATAAGAACATGACAAAAAATTTTCAAAGCCGTAAAACTAAGAAATCTCTAAGAGAGAGATTTAAATACGGAGTTGATTATATGTTAGTTAATTAAAAAGTCGGCCGTGATGTATAACCGCCGACTTTTTTGCTATCTATTTTAATCTTTGACACAGCGCACGGAGAAAGCTCTACCCAGGGTTATATTTAATGATTTTCGATTAACGCCAACACTGCCGTCAATAATTCTAAGATATGATGTATTACCATCACAGTCAACATTAGAGGTAATGAACCAATCACCAACACCAGTATTCATATACCTTGTATTAGTAGGAAAGGGATAAGGCATTAAATGGAGACTTGATGAAGGGCTATCACTTGTGCCCTGACGACGGCCAACCAGGCTAGCATTAAAGACATTTGGTGCTTTTAGTTTGACTTCTGCTCCAGCGCACTCGTAGACATTAACTCGGTTAGGGTTACAGGGTGCTCCCGGATTAGCTAAATATCTTTCTAAGGTCGAGAATTCAGCTTCACTTGGTATATGCCATCCATCCGGGCAAATGCCTTTAACATTAGTGTTACTAACAAACTGACCATTACAACACATCTTACCAGCAGGATTGACGCAACCAGATGATCCACAAGAAGTGGTCCAATTGCATTGCAGGGCTTCAAAAGGTCTATAGAGAGTTCGTCCAGCTTCACAATCAGCTTCTGGGGCATTAGGTGTTCCTGTCAGAGAGGCGCATTCTCTAGCGTCAATAATTGAAACAGATGAATATCTAGTGCCAGACCACAAGAATGTGCAATCAGGTGGAAAGGCATCATCAGGGTGATTAATACAATCGCCATTAGGCAACGTTTTAGTCTTTAAATTCTCCGCCATCCAACACTGCGTCCCAATACTTACGGTTTTGTAGGTAAAGCCATCACGGTCAGTGATCATATCACCACAATGGAAGATGGCTTCTCTGGTCCCATAGATTAATTTTGGTTTACCCGCATTCTTCTCATCTCCAATACACCCCGCCAATGAGTATGATTTGTTGTTAGTACCCACACGGTAGATAAAATCACTGTC
The DNA here is from genome assembly GCA_964558025.1 of uncultured Gammaproteobacteria bacterium. Lineage (GTDB taxonomy): Bacteria > Patescibacteriota > Patescibacteriia > Patescibacteriales > Patescibacteriaceae > Patescibacterium. The sequence goes on from CAZLCH010000006.1 coordinate 3,530, forward strand.
CGGACACCCATTATCCGTCCGTGGTTGAGGATTAGACGGCACTTCATCAATATATGTTACTGATCCATCGGCATTCTTTAACGCCATACCAGCCGTAATCATTGTGGGATAGATCCCATAATCCTTATAATATGCATCAAGGGCTGTTTGGAGGGAGTTGATGGTTGAGATTCTTTTAATGTCACGACTTTTTGTGCGAATTTGTTTGTAAGAGACAGTACTAATAGTCGCTAAGACGGCAATAATCAGAACAACTACCATTACTTCCATTAAGGTAAAGCCTTTTGTTAGAGATATAAATTTTCTTTTTTTCATATTAGTACTAATTAGTTATTATATTATAACATATTAATGAACAAACTTATTATTATGATTAAAAATATAAAATCCCCATTAAGAGATTTTATATTTAGTAGTTATATTAGTAATATTTATCGCTAATCCTTAACACAACGGACTCCATAGCCAGCTTCTCTGTATGTATATTTTCGATTAATAAAATCAGCGCCTTGATATATTATTCTTCGTCCAGTTTGATTATATACAGAATCGTAGGTTGCAACCCAGAAGTAAGAATTACTATCACTATTTTTATTATAAAATACTGCTGGCATGGTTGTATAAGTGGGATGAGGTCGACGTTGGCCCATTGGTAAAGCTTCAAAACCAGATGATCCGCCAACTCTTAATATACTGCCAACCATCGCACTAGTACCAAAATTTCCAACACTGGTTATATCATAAGGAAAATCAGTGGCACAAGTGCTGGAACTACAAACCGCGAGCTCTAATGTAGTAAAATCATCAGAGGTTGGAATATGCCAACCATCAGGACAAATACCTTGTCGATTGAATTGATGATGTTGTCCAGGACCTAAGTTTATATAATTACCTGGTATGTTCGCTAAAGCCGCTTCCCATATATAAAGAGTATTACCATTAACACAATCATTTTCAGTACCCTCAACACTTAAAGCACCCTGAGAAATACAATCCCGCCAAGAAGATAAAGCTTGGTTAACAGTCCATCCACCTAAGTTTGTTAGAATCCCATTATCATAAATTTTACAATCAGGTGCAGGCCCGACCGTATAGAGGTGGCCATCAACAGTAGTGGTCATACCTCTATTAATACAGGTGCCATCTGGATTAGTGCGTGTCTTTAAATTCTCCGCCATCCAACACTGCGTCCCAATACTTACGGTTTTGTAGGTAAAGCCATCACGGTCAGTGATCATATCACCACAATGGAAGATGGCTTCTCTGGTCCCATAGATTAATTTTGGTTTACCCGCATTCTTCTCATCTCCAATACACCCCGCCAATGAGTATGATTTGTTGTTAGTACCCACACGGTAGATAAAATCACTGTCCGGACACCCATTATCCGTCCGTGGTTGAGGATTAGACGGCACTTCATCAATATATGTTACTGATCCATCGGCATTCTTTAACGCCATACCAGCCGTAATCATTGTGGGATAGATCCCATAATCCTTATAATATGCATCAAGGGCTGTTTGGAGGGAGTTGATACCAGAAATTCGTTTTAAGTCGCGAGTTTTTTTTCGATTATGATTCAGGGCACTGGTAGTAAGGGTAACTAAAATCGCAATAATTAAAGTAACTACCATAATTTCCATCAAAGTAAAACCCTGTAATGATAGTTTTGATACTTTTATTTTTTTCTTTCTTTTTTTCATATAATTAAAACTAATGAGGCAGTGAGTTAGCTTCTTTTATTATACTATAACTGTCAAAAATAGTATACGAATTTTACGATGTTGGTGAGATAAGGCTAATTTAAACTAAATTTTTAAATTTTTGATAGAGTTTTTCTATTTTAGGATCAATAATAAGACGACAATACCCATGGTTACGGTTAAGATTATAAAAATCATTATGATAGGTTTCAGCCGGATAAAATTTAGTGCGAGCAGTGACTTCAGTGACAATAGGGTTTTGGTAAAGTTGTGATTCTTCTACTTTTTTCTTCGATGCTAAAGCAATATTTTTTTGCTGTTCGTTTTGATAAAAAATAGCTGAACGGTATTGAGTCCCAGTATCATTGCCTTGGCGATTGATAGTGGTTGGATCATGAAGTTGCCAAAAAACTTCAAGTAAGGTTTCTAAATTAATAAGAGAGGGATCAAAAGTAGTTTCGACTGCTTCGACATGTCCGGTTGAACCAGTACAAACAGTCTCATAAGTTGGATTATCAGTTGTCCCGCCAGTATAGCCAGGGATCACCGAAAGAACCCCACGCAAGCGTTTAAAAATCGCTTCAAGGCACCAGAAACAACCCCCGGCTAAAATAATTGATTCAGTCATAATGATTATTATCAATAAGATAATCTACCCGGTTAAGCGTTCATGTTCTTGTGCTTTAACCGTTCTTGGGATGATGTTATGTTTTTTATTGTACTCTTCTTGAAGTTGGCGTCGACGGTTGGTTGTTTCAAGCGCAATGCGCATGGCTGGTGTTATACTGTCACCGTATAAAATAACCTGACCCTCGGCATGGCGAGCGGCACGACCAATTGTTTGAATCAAAGCGGTTTCATTGCGTAGAAAACCGGACATATCAGCATCAAGAATCGCCACCAACGAGACTTCAGGCAGATCAAGGCCTTCTCGCAGTAAGTTAATACCAACTAACACATCAACTACCCCAGAACGTAATTGTTTTAGTATTTCAACACGATCAAGCGTATCAATTTCGCTGTGTAAATATGTAACGCTAATTTTTTCCTGAGCTAGGTAGTCAGTTAATTCTTCAGCCATCCGTTTTGTGAGTGTGGTCACCAATACCCGTTGTCTTTTCCTAACTCTTATCTCAATTTCTTGAATAAGATCCTGAATTTGATTTTCACGCGGCCGCACTTCAATTTTTGGATCCAAAAGGCCGGTGGGGCGAATAATTTGTTCTACTACTTGGCGGGAATGTTTAATTTCGTAGTCGGCAGGTGTGGCGCTCACATACATAACCTGATTAATTTTAGTTTTAAATTCTTCAAAATTAAGCGGACGGTTATCGCGAGCGCTCGGTAGGCGAAAGCCAAACTCAATTAACGTATCTTTGCGTGAAGCATCACCAGCGTACATACCGCGAATTTGTGGTAGGGTAACATGGGACTCGTCGATAAATAAAAGATAATCGTCAGGAAAAAAATCCATTAGTGTTTCGGGTGGTGAGCCAGCGATACGTCCCGAAAGATGACGCGAGTAATTTTCAATCCCATTACAATAGCCAGCTTGTCTAATCATCTCCAGGTCATAATTAGTTTTGCGCTCAAGGCGATCGGCTTCGACAATTTTGCCGTTATCACGTAATTGTTTTAGTCGCTCGGTTAACTCCTGTTCAATACCAATTATCGCTTCAGCCAGTTTTGGTTCAGTAGTCATATAATGCTTGGCCGGTAAAATACTGATACGTTGTAGGGCCTCTCCACGGCGATCATCAAGTTCCATCAGCCAAGCCGCTGATTTGTCAGGCCGAATATTAAAGATGCGGATAGCATCAATCGTATCGCCAAAAATGTTCAGACGGACAATCGCTTCACCAGTAGCGAGATGAATATCAATACGATCACCACGTACTCGGAACTGACCACGTTGTAATTCTTTGTCATTACGCTGGTACTGGATTTTAATCAGTCGTCGTAGAATTTCATTCCGCTTAATTTTTTGGCCAGTCGAAAACGATTGACTCAAGTTAAGATAATCAACTTTTTCGCCCAGACCATAAATACAAGAAACACTGGCTACAATTAAAACATCACGACGATTAATGAGTGACTGAGTCGCGGCATGACGCAAGCGATCAATTTCTTCATTAATGGTTGCTTCTTTTTCGATATAAGTATCACTATGGGGAATATAGGCTTCAGGTTGGTAATAATCGTAGTAGGAGACAAAGTAATGAACCGCCGCCTCAGGAAAAAAGCCTTTAAATTCACCGTAGAGTTGTGCCGCTAGAGTTTTATTATGAGAAATAATCAAAGTTGGTTTTTTTTCACGGGCAATAATATTGGCCATGGTAAAAGTTTTGCCTGAACCGGTCACACCAAGGAGGGTCTGCTGATCATACTTTTTATCCAAGCCTTTAACTAATTTTTCAATCGCTTGTGGCTGGTCGCCGGTTGGTTTAAAAGTTGAGGAGAGGGTAAACATAATCTAATAATTATAGCATATTTTCCTCTAAAAATCAATAAAAAACCTTTGACAAAAGCCTTATATAGGGTAAAATAGGGATACTTATTACGAAACTATGGATTTTAAAAAACCACCACATCTTGAACAGGAAGAAGTAGTGCGGCAATTTTGGCGAACCGCCAATATTTTCAGGCAATCAGTTAATCGTGAGGCTGAAAAAGGCGAGTATGTTTTTTATGATGGTCCACCCTTTGCAACTGGCACCATGCATTATGGGCATATGGCCGGACAGATCATGAAAGACGTTGTACCGCGTTACTGGACAATGAACGGCTACCGCGTTGAACGGCGCTGGGGTTGGGACTGCCATGGCTTACCGATTGAAAATTTAGTGGAAAAAGAATTAGGCATTACCAATAAACAACAGATTGTCGAAATGGGTGTAGCGAAATTTAATGAGTTATGTCGTTCCAAAGTTTTAAGTTATGTACCAGAATGGAAAGAAGCGGTGGAAAAACTGGGACGCTGGGTAGACATGGAAAATGATTATAAAACCATGGAATTGTCGTTTATGGAGTCAGTTTGGTTTGTCTTTAAAAAGTTATATGATCAGGGACTAATCTATGAAGGCTATCGTTCAATGTATGTTTGTCCTCGTTGTGAAACAACGTTGTCACAGGCTGAAGTGAGTGAGGGCTATAAAGATATTAAAGATTTGTCGGTGGTGGTTAAGTTTGAATTAATTGACCCACAAAGCGAGGCAAGTGAACCGGGAACGTTTCTATTAGCATGGACTACCACTCCCTGGACGTTGCCGGGAAATGTGGCGTTAGCGGTGAAGGAAGATATTGAATATGTATTGGCAGAAATTACTGATGTGAGTATGGAGGCACATACAAAAGAATCAGGAGAGAAGGTTAAAATTAAATTTATTAATCCACAAAAATATTTTGCGTCTAAAAAATTTATTGAAAATTTAGATAAAGATAAATACCTTATTGAGATTATCAAAGAAGTTAAAGGTTCCGATTTAGTTGGTAAGAATTTTAAACCCCTCTTCAACTATTATTCAAAAGACACAAACTTAGAAAATCACTCTAACGGTTGGAAAATCTACGCGGCTGATTTTGTTAGTGAAGAAGAAGGTACCGGCATTGTTCATATTGCGCCGGGGTATGGTGAAGATGATTTGAGTTTAGGTAGAGAAAATAAATTACCATTTATACAGCATGTTGGTATGGATGGCATTATGAAAAAAGAGGTGACTGATTTTGCTGGTTTACATGTTAAACCAATCGATAATGTTGCCGCTACTGATGTAGAAATTATAAAATATTTAGCTAACCATAATTTACTTTTTAGTAAAGAAAAATATGAGCACAGCTACCCTCATTGTTGGCGCTGTGAAACCCCGTTAATAAATTATGCTACTTCATCCTGGTTTGTTTCGGTGACAAAATTAAAAGAGGATAAATCATTATTTAAAACCGCTGAAACAATACAATGGTCACCGGATTATATAAAGGAAGGTCGCTTTGGTAATTGGTTGGAAGGAGCACGAGATTGGTCAATCAGTCGTCAGAGATTTTGGGCTTCAGTAATCCCGATTTGGCGTTGTATCGACTGTAATGAGCTAAAAGTTTTTGGTTCAGTTAAAGAATTAGAAGAGGCGAGCAATCAAAAAATAACCGATATTCATAAACATATTGTCGATGAAATTACTGTGCCCTGTTCTTGCGGTGGTAGTATGAAGCGGGTCCCGGATGTTTTAGACACATGGTTTGATAGCGGTTCAATGCCGTATGCCCAAGTTCATTATCCGTTTGAGAATAAAGAAAAATTTGAAAAAAATTTTCCCGCCCAGTTTATTGCCGAAGGGGTTGACCAAACTCGTACCTGGTTTTATTACCTACACGTTTTAGCTACGGCTTTGTTTAATAAAGCCGCTTTTATCGATGTGATTGTTAATGGCACGGTGGTGGCCGAAGACGGCAAAAAGATGAGTAAGCGATTACAAAATTATCCTGACCCTAATATATTAATGGATCTATACGGTGCCGATGCTCTGCGGGCCTATTTTTTATCAGCGCCGGTGATGCAGGCCGAGAATATGACTTTTTCCGAAAAAGGTGTCCAGGAAACCATGCGTAAAAATATTATGATTCTTTGGAACGTCTACGCATTTTATGAAATGTATGCTCGCGATGAGGCGGCCTCTGATACTTCAGATAATATTTTAGACCAGTGGATTATTGCTCGTTTGGGACAACTGATTACAGTTGTCACTGAAGCGATGGAAAAATATAATTTACCAAAAGCCATGCGCCCGATCACTGAATTTATTGATGATTTTTCTACTTGGTATGTACAGTGTTCGCGTGATCGTTTTAAAGATGAAACTGATGATAAAGTTGCTGGCCTACAAACCATGAAATATGTCTTGCTTGAATTGGCAAAAGTCATGGCGCCTTTTACCCCGTTCATTGCCGAGGGTATATGGCAGAAAGTAACCGGTCATAATTTTACTGATCAAAATCAAAGTGTTCATTTAGAATCTTGGAGTAAAATTAAAAGCATTAATGAAGAAGTCTTGGTACATATGGCTACCACCAGACAGGTGGTTGAAGTCGGGGCTTTCTGTCGAGATAAAGCTAAAATAAAAATTAGGCAATCCTTAGCTTTGTTAAAATATCAGATTACAGTCAAGCGTCCGCTGTTGACGGCTGAGTATGAAAAGATTATTGCGGAAAAGTTAAATGTTAAAGCAATTATGAATGAGGACAATGAAGGTAATGAGGTTGGCGGTGTTAAAGTTTGGCTTGATACCACTATAACTCCAGAATTAAAAAAAGAAGGTATGAAACGCGAAATTGTTCGCTTAGTTAATCAGTTGCGTAAGCAGGCTGGTATGACTATCCAGGATCACATAAAACTTTCTTGGTGGTCGGAGGACCCTCTTATTAAGGCAATTTTTACTGACTTGGCTAACGAGTTAAAACGTGATACCTTAAGCTCAGAAATAGCCAATAATAAGGTAGTAGAAAGCTTTGAGTATACGATTGATGAGTCATTGGTTTATCTATCTATTAACAAAATATAGGTTGTTAGAGTGTTAATTACGGGGCTTGTGACCGATATATTAGCACAAGAACGACTGCTAATTATTAACTTTAATTATATGTGGATTATTTTAGGTATTATTGTTCTTTTAGCTTTAATTATTATTGCTCTATACAATAGTTTAATCCGATTGAAAAATCGGGTTGATGAGGCCTGGGCTGATATTGATGTGCAGTTGAAACGTCGTCATGATTTGATTCCGAACGTGATTGAAACTGTTAAAGGTTACGCGGCTCATGAGAAAGAAACTCTTGACCGGGTTATCCAAGCTCGTAATACTGCGATGCAGGCGCAATCAAGTGGTCATCCGGCTGAACTTGAGAAAGCGGAAAACATGCTATCTTCAACTTTGAAATCAATTTTTGCGTTATCAGAAGCGTACCCAGATTTAAAAGCTAATACTAATTTTTTGGAACTACAACGCGAATTATCTGATACTGAAAATAAAATTCAGGCCAGCCGTCGTTTTTATAATACTAATGTGCGTGACTTTAATACCAAGCTGGAAGTTTTCCCGACCAATATGATTGGCAACATGCTTGGTTTTAAGAATCGAGAATTCTTTGAGGCCGAAAATGAAGAGAAGGAGAATGTAAAAGTGAGTTTTTAATTTTGTTATTTTAGAATTAGTCTTTGACTTGGATCACGAATAATTGAAATAGAAGTAAGTTTTACTAAACACGATATAAACAAAATTAAAATAATGCTGTATGCCGACTCTTTATACGCAAGTTGATAGTAACCAGCACAAGACATGGTTTCTCATGTCCGGTTTTTTTATCGTTGTGATTGTTATTGGTTGGATTTTTAGTCAGGCAATGAGTGAGCCCTCTATTCTTTATATTGCAGTTATTTTTAGTATAGTATCGAGTTTTATTAGTTATTGGTATAGCGATAAAATTGTGTTAGCAATGAGTAGTGCTCAAGCAGTGACGTTTGAAGACAATAAAGAATTATATCGCTTAGTAGAAAATCTTTGTATCACTGCCGGTTTACCAGTCCCAAAAATTTATCTTATTGATGATAGTGCTCCCAACGCGTTTGCCACTGGTCGTGATCCTCAGCATGCCGCCATTGTTCTCACGAGTGGATTATTAACTAAGTTGGAAAAAGTTGAGTTAGAGGGAGTAATTGCTCATGAGTTATCACATATTGGCAATCGTGATATTTTAGTTGCCACGATTGCGACGGTAATGGTCGGAGTGGTTGTTCTGTTAGCCGATTGGTTTATGCGTTTTAGTGTTTTTGGCGGTCGACGTCGGAGTGATAATGATCAGCCGGTACAACTACAGTTAATTATTACTGCGGCGGCGCTTATCTTAGCGTTACTGGCACCTTTATTTGCCAATTTATTACAACTAGCTATTTCTCGTCGGCGTGAATTCTTAGCTGATGCTGATGGTGCGCTTCTGACTCGTTACCCCGAAGGTTTGGCTCGAGCTTTGGAAAAAATCGCTCGTGATCATGATCCATTGGAAGCGGCTAATCGCGCCACTGCCCATCTTTATTTTTCTTCACCCTTTAAAGAAGATGCTGGGCAAAAGGTTAGTTTTTGGACTAAAATGTTTATGACCCATCCACCGGTTGAAGAACGTATTGCCGCCCTTCGTAAAGCTTTATAACATTATAACTTTTAACCCATTACTATGTTGTCGTTCATCCGTGGAACAATTTTATTAACAACTGAAGATAATATTATTATTGATGTTCATGATCTTGGCTATCGAGTCGCTGTCACTAAAACGTGTTTAACGGAAATCAAAAAAGGTGAGACGATTGAATTATTTCTTCATCATCATCTGCGCGAAGATATGAGTGACTTGTATGGTTTTAAGCAACCAGCTGAGCTTGAATTATTTCAAAAATTAATTTCCGTTTCCGGCGTTGGTCCAAAATCAGCTTTGGCGATTTTAAGCCTGGCGCCGGCAGAAGCTTTGCAACAAGCAATTATTCAAGGCGATGATGGTATGTTGACCAAAGTTTCTGGCATTGGTGGCAAAACGGCTCA
>CAZLCH010000007.1:0-11967 GCA_964558025.1 uncultured Gammaproteobacteria bacterium
AATTAAAAAGGCTGAAATCATTGTTGTTGAATAATAATTTCTTAAATCTTAAAGTAACTCGAACGATAGTAGAAAAAGCCTTAAAGGCTTTTTCTTGTTTTAGGGTAATAATTTTGATATAGTTCGAGGGTAGTAAATTGGTCACGTAGCCAAGTGGTCTAAGGCTGCGGTTTGCAAAACCGCCATTCGTGGGTTCGACTCCCACCGTGACCTCATTAAGTTCTACCTCTTAGTAAATAAAGTGAAAATAAAGTAATTAAAAAAATTACAAAAAATAGTTTATAGCTAATAACTATCCACTTTACTTTTTTTATAAAACCTGTGGATAAACAGTGGATTTTGTGCATAACTTTATTGTTTAAGTCTAAAAAAATGTGGACTTAAGTTGTTGAAAACTATTATTTTTTAGTTATAATATAGCTAATATTAAATAAAAATTATTATTTTTAGATAGAAGTATTGCGTGATGTTCTAAAATATGCTATACTTAAAACATAATTTGTTCTTTAAGTACTAGAGGTTTTTCACAATTATTATAAATAAAGATTGTTAAAAAACCTCTCTCTTTAACTAGTAATTCCCTCTAGGTCGGCGTTGATACGATCTAAAAAATAAAAATAAAAGAAGGGATACTTTCGTTCCCCATGCTCGAAACTATCCATTTATTGGTAAAAGAGATAAGTCTTAAATCAACAAGGCTTCAATTCCTGCCGACACCAAAATAATTGGTAGGAATGGAGCCCAACAAAAGGGTATTAATTAATTTTTAATAATTGGCCCTAGTTGGGCTCCTTTTTAATACCTAAATTTTTTATAAAACAAAACGAGCCTTTAAAGCCCGTTTTATTGTTTTTAGAAAATTTATTTAATAATTTCTCCTTCAATAATCTTTTTATTATCGCCGCCTTCTTTTGGCTTAGTATGATGAAAAATAACCCATTGCTGAGCAATTGTTAGCAACGTTGATATTAACCAATAAAAAGCTAGACCACTTGGCAGGGTTAAACAAATAAAAATTGTTAAAGCCGGCATAAAATAAAGCATCTGCTTATTCATCACTGACATCATGTTTTCATCAAGCGCGCCTTCACTTTTTATCGGTGCTGGTCTCATCGGCATCATCTTGGCTTGAAAAAACTGGGAAACACCGGCTAAAATGGCAAAAACAATATTTGATTTAGAAAAATTAATAAAACCAAAAGCAACTGGGTTAATTACCCCTGGGTTATGAATAAAAGGATAAATTAAAATTAATGCCTTGCCAGTCAGCTCATCTCTAAAAACCCTAAAAATTGCCCAAAAAAATGGTAGTTGTAAAAGAAGTGGTAAGCAAGAAGAAAGGGGATTTACTTTTTCTTGTTTATATAGATCCATCATCGCCCGGCTCATGGCTTCTTTGTTATCAGCGTATTTTTTCTTGATTTCTTCAAGTTTTGGTTGGAGTTCTTGAAGCGCCTTTTGTCCCTCAATGGATTTTTTTGATAGTGGGTAGAGAATTATCTTTACAATTATCGTCAAAATAATAATTGTCCAACCAATGTCATGGTTTGGCAATAAGTTATAAATAAAAACAACTAAATTTAAGATTGGCTGATAAAAAATAGTGGTAAAAAAGTGAACCATATATAAAATATTTAAGTTAAGGGGTCATTTCCACCGGGATTCCAGGGATGGCAACGTAAAATACGTTTTAAGCCCTTGTATGAACCCTTAATAAGCCCATAACGTGAAACTGATTGATCCATATAAACCGAACAAGTGGGATTAAAGCGACAATAACCATAGGGAAATAAAAATTTAAACCTACTATGATCTGGGGAAATAAATTTTTGGTATATTCTAATAATAACACGAGTTATTATAACACCAGGGGATCTCATAAAACTACTTTATTTTCTCTAAAATATTTTCTATATCATTCTCAATATCCTTAAAATGAGCCATGTCAGCACCTTTTAAAACAGTCATGACTAAATCTAGTGGGGGATTAGGGGTTTTGATATATTTTTTAAAAATTGCTCTTATTTGTCTTTTTAGTTTATTCCGTACTACCGCACTTTTATTAACCTTTACACTAACCACCACTGCCAAACGAGAATTTTTTAGACTATTCTCTTTATACGACAATCTAATAAAACGTCCATAAATACTTAATTTTGAGCCAAAAACTCGCTCAAAATCGCGAGTCTTTTTTAGCCTGTTTCCTTGCGGAAGCATATTAAACTGTTAGTTTTTTTCGCCCCTTTGCCTGACGACGCTTTAAAACGGTACGTCCATTTTTTGTCTGCATACGCTTACGAAAACCGTGTTTCTTTTTTGATCGTCGGACATTAGGCTGATAGGTTCGCTTTGGCATAAATAAAATTATCTTTAAACCCCTATACTTATCTAATATTAGCCGGGTTATGTTTCAATAACATATCATTATAATAATAAAACGTCAATATTTTTCTAAAAATAGTTTTATTAACAGTTTATAAACATATAAAAGCCTTTGAATAAAAGGGTCTTGCTGATATAATAATTTTCACTTATTATAAATCTTGTTTTAATCCTAAAATTTATCCCTCTATGGACTTAGAACAAATTTGGCAAGCAGTATTAGGCGAGGTTGAACTAACAATTTCAAAGGCTTGTTTTACAACTTGGTTTAAAAATACTTCAATACATTCTTATGAAAATGGTAAGGTTGTTATTTCTGTACCAAACAACTTTACCTATCTTTATTTACAACGAAAATACTACCCCCAGATTTTAAATTCTTTAAAGAATATTACCAAAGAAGTTATTAAAGAGATAAATTATAAAATTGAAAATAAACCAAACGCCCCAGTTGCTAAAAAACCTAATCAAGTACAATCAGCCACTTCAATAGCGCCAGTATCGACACCAAAATTAATGAGTATTAATCGTTTTGGACTTAATAACTATTATACGTTTAGTAATTTTATTGTTGGGAAAGGTAATGAGCTAGCTTATGCCGCTTGCCAGGCTGTTGCGGCTAACCCGGGAAAGGCCTATAACCCACTCTTTATTTATGGGGGGGTTGGACTTGGAAAAACCCACCTTTTACAAGCAATTGGTAATGAGCTATCAAAAAAATCAGAAAAAATCCTCTATGTTACATCGGAAAAGTTTTCCAACGACTATATTAATGAAGTTAGATCTGGGCGAGCTAAACAACTAAAAGAAAAATATCGTAATGTTGATTTATTACTGGTTGATGATGTTCAATTTATGGCCGGTAAAGACGGGACGCAGGAAGAATTTTTTCACACGTTTAATGAATTACACCAAACCAATCGTCAAATTGTTTTAACCTCAGATCGACCACCAAAAGCCATCCCCGCCCTTGAAAAACGCTTATTATCGCGGTTTGAATGGGGAATGATTGCTGATATAACCCAACCCGATCTTGAAACTAAATTGGCTATTTTAGAAAATAAGTGCCAAGAAAAAAACTTCCACCTCAATTCTGAGATTTTAATGTATATTGCTCATAACGTACAAACGAATGTTCGTGAATTAGAGGGGGCTCTCACAAGACTTATCACACATTATGAGTTTAATAATCTAAAACCAACTCTAGACTTAACAAAATCCATCTTAGCTGAAACATTAACCCAATTTAGGGAAAATTCAGTTACTAGTAAACACATTATTGAAGCGGTTTCTAAATTTTTTGATATTGATATTAAGGATTTAGTTGGCAAGAGTCGTAAAAAAGAACTGGTGATACCGCGGCAAATAACCATGTTCCTTTTACGAGAAGAGATAAGCGCTTCCTTTCCGGCAATTGGTCAGGAAATCGGTGGTAGAGATCATACGACGGCTATACATGCCTGTAATAAAATCAATGAGGATCTAAAAAACAACCAAAAACTAAAACAACAACTTCTTTCAATTAAACAATTACTTCAAGTATAAAAAACTGTTAATTATTTGTTAAAAACTATCGAATAAAATGTTAGTATCTTTCTAAGAAAAAATAAATAAATTTTATTATCAACAGTTTAGATAATTTATAAACTAATCACCAACAACTTTTCCACTTCTTATTTTTAAATAAACACCAATAATTTTTAATTAATTTTAACTTTTCCACCCCATCCACACCTTTATTACTATTATTGTATTTATATATTATATGAAAATAATAAGTCTACAAAAAAATTTAAAAAATGCTTTATACAATACGAGCCATGTCGCCCAAAAAAATACCACCCTACCGATTCTTAATAATATATTACTATCAGCTAATGATGGAGTAATAAAAATAATCAGTACAAATCTAGAAATTGGTATAACAAGTGTTATTAGGGGTAAAATCGAAGCAGAGGGCTCATTTACGGTTGATGCTCGTATATTTTCTGAATATATTAACTTACTACCAAATGAAAAGGTTGAAATAAAGCTTGATAAAAACGAACTCACCATCCATTGTGGCGATAATAAGACTAAAATAAAGGGATTATCAGCTGAGGAATTTCCTTTTATACCCGATATTAAAAATATTGAGCCCTATCATATACCTGTTTTAGAATTTAAAGAAGCAGTCGGGCAGGTAATTTTTTCCGCGGCGCTGGATGAAAATAGGGCGGAGTTATCAGGTATATTATGTAGTCTTAGTAATATGTCAATTACTTTAGTTGGTACAGACAGCTATCGCTTAGCGGAAAAAACTATTACACAAAAAAATAAAGTAAACGAAGAAAAGAATTGTATAATTCCCGTTAGAACGCTTCAGGAAGTTTTAAGAATTATTAACACGGAAATTAGTGAAAATAGCGAGCTAACTGAAATTTTATTATATATTTCCGAAAATCAGTGTTCTTTTACGATTGGAAACACTGAAATAGTTTCACGATTAATTAATGGTCGATACCCAGACTATAAGCAAATTATACCAACTCGCCATAATACCCTTATTATAGTTAATAAAGATGAGCTTAACCGAGCAGTTAAAGCCGCTACGCTTTTTTCAAAAAGTGGTGTGAATGACATTATTTTTCAAACTGATATACATAAAAAAACCCTTTTAATATCAGCCAGCTCAAGCCAAACCGGTGAACATACAAGCGTTATATCAACCAATATTACCGGTGAAGATACTACTATTACCCTTAACTCTCGTTATATACTTGATGTTTTAAATATTATAAATAAGGAAAACGCTGTTATTGAGTTAGTTGATCAAAATACCCCCTGTATTATTAAAAATGGCGAAGAAAAAGACTATATATATATTATAATGCCAATTAGAAACTAAGTTATTTTAAGTTGAAAGTAATATCTTGGGTTGAACAGTTATCAATATCATCACAAACCCTAACTCCAAGAGAGTGAAAGCCAATAGAAAGATCGCTTATATTTTTATCTAAATAAAAGGGTGATACGCCAACGGTTTCACTAAGAGATCCGTCAATACTATATTCAGCTCGATTAACCCCACGTGGCGCTGAAGCCTGTATATGAACCGAAAGTTTTTTATTATTTATTACTTGCCCATTAGAAAAATTTATAAAAGTAAAGACTGGTTGATTTTCCGGTATATGAACATTATCTTTTTCGGTTGGTGGATTTTCCATGGTAATATTATTTTTTTTCGCCCATTCTTGAACTCGACTTTCCCATAAATTAAACTGAGGATCATCTGCTGGGTTTTCTGGGGTTGGGCCGCGGGGGTCATCTTTGTTTACGTAATATAAAATATCATGTGGTTGTTGAAAGGTTTTTTCTTCAATAAAAGACGCGGGCGTATATTCGGTGGCTAATAATCCCGACGCCTTATCAATTTTAATTTTTATTTGCCCAACATCAGTGCCGTCAAGGACGGCTTTTCCGGTTGTATCAATGGTTGGTGCATTAAAGCTCTCAATATTGGTGTTACCAAGCACACTGCGCATATACTCATTCCAAATTGGTGCCGCCACCACACTACCATCAGCCCCGGCCTTCATTTCCGAATTATCATTATTACCAACCCAAACCCCAGTTACCAGCGAAGGAGTATAACCAACCGTCCAGGCATCGCGATTATTATTTGTAGTGCCTGATTTAGCGGCTACTGGTCGATTACCAAGGGTTAAAAAATTACTAGGACCAAAAATAAAAGATCGTTCATTATTATCAGATAAGACAAAATTGATTTCACGAGCAATATTAGCATCAAAAACACGACTTTGTTCATCTTTATACTCTTCTAAAATATTTCCATTACGATCTTCAACTTTTAATATAAAAGTTGGTTGATGAATAATACCCTCACGAGCAAAAGCGCCATAGGCGCTTACATGTTCAAGTAGTTTCACTTCGCCTCCACCTAAAACCAATGATAAACCAAAGCGATCTTTATCATTTAAGGTGGTATAACCAAGTTTTTTAGCTAAGGCAACAACTCGGTCAACTCCAGTTAAGTATAGGGTTTTAACCGCAGGAATATTTAACGATCCGGCCAAGGCTTTTTTCATTGAGACCGGTCCATATTCTTTGCCATTATAATTATGGGGTTCGTAAGGGGTACCTGAGGTAGAAAAATTAGTTATAACGTCATATAAAACTGTGTTAGGGGTATAGCCCTTTTCAAAAGCGGCCGCATATATGATTGGTTTAATCGAAGAACCAGGTTGTCGTGGCTGAAGAGCAACATTAACTTGGCCATCAATCGTGTCGTCAAAATAATCTTTTGAGCCAACCATTGCCAAAACTTGTCCGGTTTTAGGGTCAAGAGAAACAAGGGCGGCGTTGGAAGCTTTATATTTTTTTTCATTATCAGCCGCCTTCTTTTTGACAACTTCTTCAGCAATATTTTGTTTATAGGTATCAAGGGTGGTATAAATTTTAAGACCATCTTGTTCAATCGCTTTTTCACCATATTTTTCCGCCAAAATTTGTTTTACCTGCATAACAAAATGAGGCGCAATAATATTTTCTGATGGAGCCTTGAAGGCTAGTTTCGTTTTTTTAGCTTCTTCGGCTTCTTGTTCAGAAATTTTATTTTGTTTAACCATTAAATCAAGCACATATTGTTGTCGCGAGATCAGAGTTTCTTTGTTTGGGCCATAAGGAGAGTATCGTGAAGGGCTTTGTACCATAGCGGCCAAAACAGCGGCTTCAGCTAAATTTAGATCTTTAGCCTTTTTACCAAAATATTTTAAACTAGCGGCTTCAATACCATAAGCGTTTGAGCCATAGGGGATCTCATTAAAATACATTTGGAGAATTTCGTCTTTAGAAAAGTTTTTTTCTAATCGGTAGGCTAAAATTACTTCTTTTAATTTTCTAATATAAGATTTTTCCGTTGTTAAAACGGCATTTTTAATAAATTGTTGTGTTAGGGTTGATCCCCCCGCCTTACGGTTAGTGAAAAGGTTAGTAAGAGCAGTCCGAAAAATTGCCCAAATACTAAAACCTTTATGATGATAAAAATCTTTATCTTCAATAGCGATGGTAGCGTCTCGCGCCGACTGAGGAATTTCCGCTAGTGGTACAAGAGTTCTTTTTTCTTCACCATGGATATCGTATAAGATTGTTTCCCCGGTGCGATCATAGATTTTTGTACTCTCGGCCACTTGGCGTTCAAGGAGCTTCCCTGGTTCCGGAAGATCTCGTGACATCCAGAAAACACTAATCGTTCCAATAATTAGTAAAATCAAAATTAAAATACTGGCGATTTTTAAATTTTTTTTTGAAAATAACCAACGTCTGATTATTATAAAAAGACTCTCGTTTTTTGGTCGCCAATGATTTTGATGGTGACTAGAGCGAGGAGTAGATCGATGTTTTGTATTGCGCCAGTATTGAGGCGATCGTGGGTTAATAGGCATATAAAATACTGCTTACTATATAAGCAGTATAGCATATTTGTTGTCGTTTTATTTTTTATAATTAAGAATTTTTTTTCTTAATTTATAAAGATTTTTGATAAAAAATAGTGAATCTTTAAATACTTTAACACTACTAGCACGACCCTTAAAACGTTCCTCCTCCCAACTAATAGGAATTTCTTCAATTTTATAATCAAAATAATGTGCCCAGGTGATAAGCTCAGTATCAAAAAACCAATGTTTGTCGGTAGTATAATGACTTAGTTTTGTAAAAACGTCTTTTTTAATGGCTTTAAAACCACACTGTAAGTCATGATAAGGAATATGTAAAAATCTTCGAGCTAAAAAGTTATAACCACGAGAGATAACCTCTCGACTAAGTGATCGTTTAACCGAAGAATTCTTATGTAGACGACAACCAATCGTCATATCAACTCCATTTTCTATTAATGGTACTAATAGGGATTGAATATTATTAAGATCAGCCGCTAAATCGCTATCCATGCAGACTAATATATCAGCCGAGCTCTTTTCCCAGGCTAGATATAGGGCATTACCCTTTCCCGCCGAGGTAATATTATAAGTAGTTAGTTCCTTGTGACCTAGTGTTAGTTGATGTGCTATTGTGCTTGATTGATCGGATGAACCGTTTACAATAATTATAATTTTCCAATCAAAAGAAAAATTTTGTTTTTTAAAAAAAGTAAATAAACGCAAAACGTTTTTTTCTAAGATAATTTCATCGTTATGAACTGGTAGACAAATATCAATTAACATAGATTATTTTTTCAGATAGAGGTCTAGATCAGATGAGAGTTGTTTATATAAATAATAGTTATTAGCAAAAAATATATCAACCGGATTATTTTTATTATAGTTATATTTTTCGACAATTTTATAATTTAAAAATAGACAATCAGGCGGATTTTTTTCCAGTAACTGAGCGGCTAAGGCAAATTGTTCGGGTGTGTGTTGGTTGGTTATCAGCGTTGAGAAAGGTAAATTATTAATTTTTCTAAATTCAAAATATAATTCAGGTAAAAAGGGGCCACTATAGATTGATCCTGGACAGTGGATTTTCGCGTTCTCATAGAGTGAGGGGCTGGGTTTTATAAAGAGTTGTTTAAAGTAGGTCTTGGTATATACCAGGCTTATTATAATAACAACACTTATAGCACAACAGGTATAAATTTTTAAAACCAGAGGACAACCAACCTTTCCTAATAACATTGTGTACATAATAAAGACCGGAAATAATATGGGGCCTATGTGGGCCCAATCAGCCAACTGTATAACCGAGAAAAGAAAACTCAACTGAACTAAGCCCAAAAACAAAAAAGCATAATCATTTTTTCTATTTTTAATAAGTATTAAAAATAGAATACTGGCAATAATTAAAGTAGATAGCCATAATTGTAGTGATATAAACGTAGTTTGGGAGTAGTGTTTTAAAGGGAACTCTATTAAGTTATATATAATAGTCTTAATCGGCCAAAATAAGAAAAGCGGTATTAGGGCAACGCAAACAGAAGCAAAAAACAAACTAAAATATTTTATAGAAATAACTTTTTTAAAAATTAATATTATCAGAATAACCATACAACTAAATGCAAGCGCCGCTCCCTTGTGTTGTAAAAATAAGCCGGTTATACCAACCAACAATCCCGCCAGTATATATAATTTTTTATTAGCAGGATCTTTAAAAATTTTTATAAAGCTATATATTGCCCAAATAGCGATCGGTATCACAAAGGTATTATGGTTAATGGTTAGCCAGGTGTTTGAAGTAATGATGAATAATAACGGTGGTAGCCATGGCCAACATTTAACATCAAAATATGTAGTTAAACGATATAGACCAACTGCCCCAATAAAAATCAATATTAGAGATAATATTTTTGCGCTGAGGTAAGAAACTGAAAATATTTTCCACCAGGTTACCAGTAGATAGTATGATCCCGGAGGAAAAAATTCGAAAAAATCAGTATATAGTTTTTTGCCATTAATAATTAACCAGGCGCCATTAAGTGTGTGACCTTCATCACTGTTTAAAAAGTGATTACTGTGTAATAGGGCCAACAAACAAATAAGTGGTAGCCACCACCAATATTTTTTAGTAATAAATAATAAGTTATTTTTTAACATAGATTAAAGAGACATTATCTTCAAAAATTCTTTGCCAATTAGTGCTGGTTGAAAGATATGCTAAGAATGATTGCTCTGTAGAATTATTTTTAGACATACCAAGTATATAATACTCAAACCAGTTTGGCTGGGACGGTGGTTTTGGCTTTTTATAGATAACAGTTCGAATATCATGCTCTTCAAGTTTTTTTCTAACTAAATCTTTTCTATAAAAAAGAAGGTATTCTTCAAGTATTGAATGACCTTTAAAGGGATATTGTGATAGGCGACCATCAATAAAAAGGGGTATTTCCGGCGCGACTCCAATCATATAGCCACCAAAATCATAGTTGTTAAAGATACGACTATCATATTCTTTATGTTGTTTTAAGAATGAAATGGCGCCACAGGGATAGGTATTACAGTATGAATTAAATGGATTATTATTAAATTTGGTTGAAACCAAGGCATATATAATAAGCAGTAATAACGAAAGAGTCGTTACCGCTACAATCGGACGAGGGAAGGTTGGCTTAAAGCGATCTGTGATTGCCTGTATATAGTAAGGTGCAATCAATACCAACCAGATAACCATTAATAATGGGAAGTGTCGCATAGATCTGCTGGCCATAATTAATAAAAGCCCAACTATAATATAGTTGAATACAGAGGATCTTTTTTTGAGAGTAAAATAAACACTAGCGGTTGAACTTATAAAAACCAGAATAGCTATGATTTGTTTATAGTTAATTGGTGGGTGGTAGGGGGGTTGCCACTCCCGTATATGAGACATATAAAATGTGTCACCATAATCACTTAAAAAACTATATAAAGAAAATCCATAAGGGGTGATGAAGGTGATAAAAAAACTCAATAAAGATATAATCACCCACTGTGTTAATACGGGTTTTGGTAAGGGGGCTATATTCTTTGGTCTAAACTTTGGTAGATAATAGAAAATAATTTGTAAACCCGTCCACATACATAACAAAACAAGGCCAAATAAAAAACCACCATGTAAACAGGCCCACCCATAAAAGAATAATGGCAACCACCAGGGAGGTGTCTTTTTTTCGCTGAAATTATTTTGGTCAAGTTTGATAATAAGGAGAGCGATAGCTAATAAAGTAACTTCTTGTACCCGTATACCAAGATGACCGCTAGCAGTTAATATTAACAGAAGTTCAATTATAGCCAGAACAATTACCCCAAGATTATTAAAAGAATAGTATTTAAAGAGGTGACGATTAATTATATATAAAGTTAAAGTTGGTAATAAGGCAAAAATTAAAGACAGGGTTATATAACCACCCACTGACCAGATTACATATATGACAAGATTTGCTAACCACTCATGATCAACCCAGGTTTTGTTTTCTAGCGTCCACATGAAGATTTGGTCATGGGGTAGGCTTTTAGTTTGTGCGATGATTTCTCCAAACCGTAGGTGCCAGCCAAAATCAGGGTCAAGGTAAGAAAATGAATTATAGATAAGAAGCGAGAATATAAGACAATAGAATAAAATCCAAAGCGATTTTTTCATATTATGCTGTATAAAATGCGTTACTAACAAATAGTTGATGTTTAGAAAAACAATACTATTGAACTTATTACTAGGCAAAACTTGCAGATTATTGTATACACATACCTTTTTATGGTATCATGTTAATAACATCTTTATAATAGGGTGTCGAAGTTTAATTATAGAGAGGGGGTGACATTATGAGAAAAAAAATAGCCGGGTTTGCAATCGCCATTTTTGGTTTGATGTTGGCAGTGCCAAGCTTCTCAGCTTTACCTGTCGCCCATGCTCAACCAGATCCTAATATTATTTGGGGAGGAGTTGATCCAAACGAGGTTGGTAACGAGATTGGTCTAGGAAATAAAGATCCTCGTTTGATTGCCGCCAGTGTTATCAAGATTCTTTTAGGTTTCCTTGGTATAATCGCGATCGTGATTATATTACTAGGTGGCTTTAAGTGGATGACGGCCGGAGGTAATGATGAAAAGGTTGGTG
>CAZLCH010000008.1:0-11856 GCA_964558025.1 uncultured Gammaproteobacteria bacterium
GAACACCTATCACCAGCGGTTTACCGCAAACCGGACAAAGGTTATGGTGTTTGGTTGATTCGGCGGGTGTAAAAGAAATTTTGCAAGCGCGATGACCATCATAATGATACATACCCTCTTCGGGCCAAAATTCAATGGTATATAAAATTTTTGTGGTATCGTGATTTTTAATAATCGTGTAAATTTCTTGATAACTCGTTTGTTCACTTAATTCAAAAACATTAGCTTCACGAGCTAGATTAGGCAGTGAATGAGCATCAGAGCTTGAAAGTAGTGTTAGGTTATCAAGTTGTGACAACCGCCAGTTCATCAAAGGATCACTTGATAAACCGGTTTCATAGGCATAAATATGTTCAGTTTGATCATGAAAACATTCTTCAACCGAATCAAAACCTGATTTTGAACCAAACATAGCAAACCACGGCGTCCAAATATGAGCTGGGTAGATGAGAAAATGAGGATCAATCGAAAGACATAGTTTTACCAGATCAGGACAAGTCATACCAAGGATTGGTCGACCATCAGAGCGGATATTATAATGTTGATCAAGATACGCATTTAGTTTTTTAACGGCGGTGAGGTTTGGCGCTGTCACCATAATATGAACCCGGCGAGCTTTGCCATTATCTTTATAAATTAAAGAAACTTCAGTGGAAAGAATAAATTTTAATTTGTCATCAGCCGCATTCTTTAGTTTATATAAGCCGGAAGTGCCAATCTCTTCCGTTTCGTCTTCAATCGCTTTAAACCAAGCCGGATAGGTAAAATCACCGGTCGCCACAATCCCAATTCCTTTAGCGCGACAAGTTTTATTAATATTCGCGAGGGTTAATTGCGGTGAACAGGCACGGGCATATTTAGAGTGAATATGAAGGTCAAGAACTGTTTTCATATATAACTTAGAGTTTATTGCCATTTTCAAGATAGTAGGTAGTGTTATTTTTCAAAGCCTCTAAACAAAAATTATAACGATTAATTTTTTTTGCTGGAAAAATTGTATCAAGATCCTTAAAAGCAACAAATTTAAATTCACTTAATTCAGTATTTTGTAAAGTAATTTTTTCTATAGCCTCGCCGTTTAATATACCACCATAAAAAGTAAACTGGAGTCCGCTCAGCCGATCAGGTTGGGTTCCAACCGCATCTATAACCAACAGTTGTTTAATTGTTGTTTGCAAATTAATTTCTTCTAATATTTCTCTTTCACAGGCTTGTTGTGGTGACTCATCTTCTTCAACTGACCCACCGGGGATCAGCCAACCTTCTTTGTAGATTGGTTTAACAACTAGCATTTCCTCGGCTTCATTTAAAAATAGTGCCCCGGCACTAACGCGTTTTTTAGGAGGATTATATAATGCCATAGGTTTAGTATATTGGAAAAGTATGGTTAAAACAAATAACAACACAAAGTTAACTTATTAATTAAATACTTATTCAAAAACCCTCACTGATTATAGCAATGAGGGTTTTTATAGCTAAATTTTACGCCCATATTCTTTTAACTCCAGGTTTTGTAACTCAACTCTTTTTTTCTTTTTATTAATTTTGACTGTACCCGACTGAATTATAAAGTTATCAATCCTGATATTATTGACATTTTGATAGTCAATCGCGGTAATTTTTCCTGAAAAAATAACTTCCTCAGTGCCATCTTTTTTTATATTATCATAACTAATAATCAGAACTAACCAACTATAACACATAATCGTTAAACGCTGTTTTTTATCCGAACATTCATCAGCATATATATTATCAAGTTTATTTTGTAACTTTGCTTCAGTGGTGAATTCACCAATAAAATACTCAGTACAATCAAAAGATGTTGAATCAACTCGTTGCCAGATATAGCCATGGTCAAAAATACCTTTTACCTCCAGAACATTGAGACTATCCTGTGCGAAGATAACTTTCTCGCCTAAAAGTAAAAATAGAAAAGCTATAATAAAGGTTTTCATTACTGCCTCCAAATTTTAAATTTACGATAATATTTTTCTTAATTTATACATAAAAATAATAGTATCGTCAAGGATGGTGTATTAGGCTAGTTTCAGATATAGTATATAGATATGATTATCTTTCTTTACGGTCCCGACACCTTTCGCGCTCAGCAAAAAATCGTTGATGTACGTACTAAGTTTATTAGTGAAGTTGATCCCACTGGCTCGAGCGTGGTAACGGTCGATGGTGCCAAAACGACCATTGAAGAATTAGCGGCTTTATCCAAGCCGGCCTCATTATTTGTTAAACGTCGTTTGATTATTATTACCCATAGTTTACAAAACAAAAATAAGGAATTTACCGAAGAGTTGGAAAAATTTTTGACAGCAGAAAAAAATAACGAAAATATTTTGCTTATCTATGAAGCTGGTTTTATCGAAAAAAAACTAGGTGGAAAAAATGTGATCATGAAACCAGGACCAGATGATAAGACCGCACCTTTGAATAAAGCGGAGAAGAAGTTATTTGATCGATTAGCGCAAAGCCAATTTACACAATACTTTGGCATCTTACCAACCACTGAGCTTATTAAATATATTATTAAATTGGCTCAACAATCCGAGGTTACCTTATCAGTCCCAGCCGCCCAGCTACTGATTAGATTAGTTGGTGATGATGTATGGTCGCTGGCGCAGGAAATTGCTAAATTATCAGCCTACGCCTTAAGTAAGACAAAGAAAAAAGAGGCCCCTGTTATTACTGAAACTGATATTCATACGTTAGTTCATCAATCAGTCACGGAAAATATTTTTGCTTTGACCGATGCGCTCGGTAGTCGGCAGATTAATTTAGCGTTACGATTATTACAAGATCAGATGAATAGTGGTTTAAATAGCCACTATCTTTTGACGATGATTTTATGGCAATTTAAAACCTTGGCGGCTGTTCGCCAGGCACTCGATAGTGGGCAGAACAATCGAGATTTGGCTCGTACTCTTGGTCTTCATCCTTATGTACTAGAAAAAAGCATTAACCAAGTACGAAAATTTAATTTTGCTAACTTACAAAAAACAATCAATCAATTAGTGGCTGTTGATTATAAAGCTAAAAGTGGTGGAGGAACAGTTGAAGAACTTTTGCCGGTTCTAATTTCTCAGCTATAATGATTTTAGTAACAATTAAAAAAATAAGGGCTTGACCCTTATTTTTTTCCTTTATTCGAAGTGTTGAATTTTTTGTGTAGTCTCGACTTTTTCCGGTCGCGAGTATTTTTCTTTATTAATCCGGTCTTAGCCGCTTTATCAAGGGCGATCATTGTTTCTCTTAAAAGATCTTTAGCATTGCTTTCTCCGGCGGTAATCGCCTTTTTAGTTTTCTTAGTTAACGAATGGATCTTATCTTTAACGGCGGCGTTCTTAACAGCTCGCTTAATACTTTTTCGCAGCTCCTTTTCCGCTGATTTTTTATTAGGCATAGAAGTAACTCATTACAAATATAATTAATAATATCAGATATATTAGCACTATTTTCTAAGTTTGTAAAGATTGACGATGTTACTACAAAAGAGTATAAGTTAAGTACTGTTATCATTCACTTTATAACTTTCTACCTTATAACTTTATAAACTTTATAACTATTTTATGGATCCACTGGCACAAGAAATTTTTGATTTAGTTATGATTAAACTGCGTGAACAAGCCGCTTATACGCGTGATGCATATCGCGAATTGGTTGAAGAAACCATTGGTTACTTTAATGAACGTGGAAAAATTGATGATGACGAAAATCTAGAATTCATTAAAGATCAGTTGATGGATATGTGGGAACAAGTAGAAACTGAGTTAGCCACCGAATAGATATACGATTTTAGATCGATGATTATTGAACTAGTATTATTTAATACCTAGTTCTTTTTTTTTTTCCAAAGCTTTATCAAGCGTTGTTTTACGAATTCTAATATTAAGAGGTGTTACTTCAACCAATTCATCATCACCGATATACTCAAGACTTTCCTCGAGATCCATAGTTTTTGGTGCTTTAAAATGTTCGCTGACACCATCGCCTTTTGAGCGCATGTTGGTTAATTGTTTAGCTTTACAAATATTAACTTCAATATCTTCGGCGCGAGCATTTTGGCCCACGACTTGGCCTTTATACACCGGAATACCAGGACCAAAAAATAAAGTGCCTCGACCCTGAACATTTAACAATCCATATAAATTTGATGTGCCAGTCTCAAAGGCAACTAGTGATCCACGTTCACGTTCCGGCCATTCGCCACTATCTTGGCGATAATCCAAAAAACTGGAATTAATAATCCCTAATCCTCTCGTGTCTGATAAAAACTCAGAACGATAGCCAAACAAGCCCCGTGTCGGCATAATAAACTCAAGTAAGACAATATTATTTTCTTTACGCATATCTTTCATTTCACCGTGACGACTACCCAGCTTTTGAATAACTGCCCCTGAGTATTCATCTGGTACTTCAACAAACACTTGTTCAAACGGTACCAAAGTTTTGCCCTCAACTTGTTTGGTAATAACGCGTGGTCGTGAAACTTGAAATTCATAACCCTCACGACGCAGACGTTCAATTAAAATCGCGAGGTGCAATTCGCCGCGACCAGATACTAACCAGCCTCCCGAGGTATGATCTTCGACGTGTAAGGCCATATCATTTTCCAATTCATTCATTAAACGTTCTCTGATTTGTCGACTGGTGGTAAATTTCCCTTCTTTGCCGGCAAACGGTGAATCATTAACGGAAAAAATCATTTGCACGGTTGGTTCTTCAATCGTTAAAATCGGCAAAGCTTTAGGATTATTTGGGTCAGCAATCGTTTCGCCAATATTAATATCCTCAATACCCGAAACGGCAATGATGTCACCAGCTTTGGCTGTTTCTGTATCAATGCGATCAAGTCCTTGGTACGTCATTAACGAGACCAGACGATGAGATGTGGTTGTACCGTCATGTTTTAAACGAACGATTGATTGATTGAGTTTTACCGATCCATTATAGAGTAAACCAGTAGCAATGCGGCCTTT
Organism: uncultured Gammaproteobacteria bacterium; assembly: GCA_964558025.1. Classification (GTDB taxonomy): domain Bacteria; phylum Patescibacteriota; class Patescibacteriia; order Patescibacteriales; family Patescibacteriaceae; genus Patescibacterium. The sequence continues at coordinate 4,989 of CAZLCH010000008.1, forward strand.
AAAAGCGTCACCAGTAATACTCGTTACTAGCATTTGCAGGGGCTCATTTTCATCACCACTTGGTTCAGGAATATGTTGTAAAATCATTTCAAACACCGGCGTAATATCTTTCATGGTCGCTAAGTTATCATGTTCGCCGGCCAAACCCTGTTTAGCTGAAGTATAGACAATGGGAAAATCAATAATGTCATCTGAAGCACCGAGTTCAACAAAAAGATCAAAAGTTTTATTTAAAGCAAAGTCAGTACGCGCGCCTGGTTTGTCAATTTTATTAACCACCACAATAATGCGCAGATTTAGTTCCAGCGCTTTTTTTAAGACAAAGCGAGTCTGCGGCATCGGACCTTCCTTGGCATCTATCAGTAACAGACAACCATTAGCCATTTTTAAGACTCGTTCAACTTCACCGCCAAAGTCAGCGTGTCCCGGTGTATCAATAATATTAATTTTAGTGCCTTTATAGGTGACGGCGGCGTTTTTGGAAAAAATAGTGATACCTCGTTCTTTTTCAAGTTCGTTCGAATCCATGATTAACGTTGAATCAGCCGTTTCTTTATTAAGACGGATGTCGGATTGTTTTAATAAGGCATCAACCAAGGTAGTTTTCCCGTGGTCAACGTGAGCAATAATTGCGATGTTTCTCAAGTTTTTCATACAAAAAAGCTGTCTTAACCGACAGCCAAGCTAACTTAGGTTTATATCATAATTATAGCAATTATAATTGTCTTTGTCAAAGAACTATACAAAATAATAGCTATGTAGTAGGATGGAGATTATTCATCGCTGTTTTTTAACAATATTAAATCTTGCAAGGAGGCATACTATGTCGTATACGATTAGTGGGGAGACGGTAATTCTAAACTTAGAGAGCAAACATCTCGAGAGTTTACTACAAAAAGGTGACGCTATTTCCATACCTTATAATGGTCATCATAATATTGTGATTAGTTGTTTTAAAAAGTTAGCTAATAATATATATGATGATAAATATAGGAAGCCAAGCGTTGTATATAATGATCATAACGGTGAATTTAAAGTTATGATTCATGAAGACGACGTGCCACAAAGTTCAATGCGATGGCTGGAAATTAGCTTACCAAAATCTTCAAAAAAAATAACAACCCTCAAAATCACCTGCCCATTGTATTACTCACACAAAGCAACAAAAAAATAATTTTCCCGTAAAGCCCGCCGTATCATGAGGTGGGTTTTTATAATAACAACAGTATTAAAATTCCGATCACAATTCGATACCAGCCAAAAGGAGTAAAAGAATGTTTTTGAATATAGTGTAAAAAAAATTTAACTGCCAAGAGAGCAGTTATAAAAGCAAAAATAAATCCGGTGATTAAAAGTCCCCATTCAGATGAATTAAAAGTAATGCCACTTTTAATAAGATCAAATCCGGTAGCGGCTACCATCGTTGGGATAGCAAGTAAAAAAGAAAATTCAACAATTTTTTTTCGATTAACACCAAGTGATTGGCCGCCAATGATCGTCGCCGCGGCGCGAGAAACTCCAGGGATAACTGCCAGTGCCTGAAATAAGCCAATAATAATGGCTCGACGCTGGGAAATTGGTTGATCATTTTTTTTCTCGCGTTGATAATATTCAAATATAATTATAAGTGCGCCGCCAATTATTAGAGCCACCGCCGCTAAAGGGATATTACCAAGAAAATTTTTTTTAACGAGTGGGTAGAGTAAAAGACCAACCAGAGCAGTTGGGACAAAAGCCAGGCAGATATTAATAAAAATTTTTTTATTAGTTATCAGCTGCCGGATATATAGACAAACGACGGCTAAAATTGCTCCAAGTTGAATAAAAACATCAAAACTTTTAACAAAGTCAGTTATTGGAATATCAAGTAAACGATTAGCCATCATTAAGTGAGCCGTGGAGGAGATTGGTAAGAATTCAGTGAGCCCTTCAATTATTCCTAATAGACAAGCATGAAAAAAAGACATATAAAAAAACAATAATTTAGGTCATTATTCTTATGTTATACTGTTAGTATAGCAAATAAGCTATTTTCATGCCTACCAAAACTACTACTAAACAATTTCCTTCCCCCATCAGTCTAACAAAAATGATTGGTCCCAGTTTTGTTATCCTGGCTTTTGGTCTTGGTTCGGGTGAGTTGATTTTATGGCCATATTTAGCGGCTAATTTTGGCTTAGGTATTGTGTGGGCAGCCTTGCTTGGTTTGACCTGCCAATATTTTATTAATATGGAAATTGAACGCTATGCGTTAGTACGGGGAGAAAGCGTTTTTGTTGGCTTAAGTCGAAAATTGCCGTATGTGATGCACTGGTTTATTATTTCAACTTTTATTGGTTTTGGTTTGCCGGGAATCATTGCCGCCGCCGCGCAAATTCTTAGCAATATTTTTGGTTTGACTGATTATACCTGGTTGGCGATAGGACTTTTAATATTGTTTGGTTTATTTTTAAGCGCTGGTACCAGTGTCTATAAGTTAATGGAACGTTTTACTAAAATTATGATTCTAACGGCGGTACCAATCTTATTTATTTTAGTGGCCTTAATGATACGTCCAGAACATTTGAGCGATTTTTTCCGTGGGTTAATAGGTATTGGTGATCATTTTCGTTTCATTCCCGAAGGTATTAATTTAGCTACCTTCTTAGCCGCCTTTGCTTATTCTGGTGCCGGAGGAAATTTAAATTTAGCTCAATCAATTTATATTAAAGAAAAAGGTTATGGTATGGGTATCTATAGCCAAAAAATTAGTGGCCTTTTTCATCGCGGCAAAATTGAACCAACCGTTAAACTTGATGGTGAACAGTTCACTATTAATACTACTAACCTACAACGCTTTAAAGTTTGGTGGAAAAAAATTAGTTTTGAACATGGTTTAGTTTTTTGGTTTTTAGGTTTTATTGCTATGGCGTTGTTAATGATTTTGGCCTATGCGTCGAGTTACGGCAGTGCGGGTAATGAACAAGGCATTACCTTTTTACATAATCAAGCTAACCACGTTGCTTTTCTCTTAGGCACACCTTTTGGAACTATCTTACTCCTGATTGTTGGCCTGTTACTTTGTCAGACTCAACTTGGCATTCTTGATTCAACTTCACGCATTATGGGTGAGAGTAGCGCTTTAATTATTCGTCATCGTAAACCAAAAGCCCCGATCCATTTGGGTAAAATATATTATATTTTTGTTTGGGCGCAGATTGTTTTTGGCTGTTTATTTTTTCTTTTTAATATTAAAGAGCCAAAGCAATTAATTGTTTTAGGCGCTATTATCAATGCTTGGGCGATGATTGTTCATATTGCCTTGGTGTTTTATTTGAATCATACTGAGTTGGCCAAGGAATTTCGACCGGCGCTATGGCGTAAAATAGTTTTGTTGGTTGTCTTTTTGATATTTCTTGGTTTTGGTACGGTAACGATCTGGAATAATGTTATGAATTAATCCGTAGCTTCTGAGAAACTACTACCCTTGAACTAATTTGTAATTTTTGTTGTACTGTACTTTATTGAGTGACTATATTTTTATTTTTTTATGTCCGGACATTCGAAATGGGCGACGACTAAACGAGCTAAGGCCGTGATTGACGCAAAACGAGGTGCCGCTTTTACTAAGCTGAGTAATTTGATTTCCATCGCGGCTCGTAAAGGTGGCGACCCAGTATCAAATTTTCAGTTACGCTTGGCAATAGAAAAGGCGCGAGCTGCCAATATGCCAAAAGATAATATTGAAAGAGCGGTTAAACGTGGTACCGGTGAAGGTGATGGTGGCGTGATTGAGGAGTTAACGTATGAAGGTATTGGTCCAGCGCAGTCCCAGTTTATTATTCAGGTGGTGACTGATAATCGAAATCGTGCGGCCGCGACAATTCGTCATTTGTTTACAAAGTTTGGCGGTTCACTTGGTTCAGTGATGTGGAATTTTGAACAAAAAGGAGTTTTGATGATAGATCGTGAAACATGGAATCAAAGTCAATGTAATTGGGATGATTTTTTACTGGAGGGGATTGACGCTGGTTTTGAAGATGCGTTGTTAGAAGATGAGGGTGTTACAATCTATACTAAACCTGAGCAGTTTATGGCGGTTAAACAGTGGCTTGAAACTAAAAATCTCAGCACTGCTTCAGCAGAAATTGAGTATATTGCCAAAGAAAAAATAACGGTGAGTGAAACTGATCGAACCAAAGTCGAAGCATTTATAGGTGCGCTGGAAGAAGATGAGGACGTCAGCAACTATTTTACCAGTCTTCTGATATAAACTTTTATGATTATCATCGGTTTTGACCCTGGGTTAGCTGATACTGGTTATGGCGTGATTGAAGTACGCGGTAGCAAGCTTGTTTGTCTTGAATACGGATCAATTAAAACCCCTGCTCGAACAGATTTATCAACCCGCCTAGTCACTATTTACAAAAAAGTTGGTCAGTTATTAAAAAAGTATCAACCCGATCGCATCGGTATTGAGCAATTATTTTTTTCTAAAAATGTTAAGACGGCCATGGCCGTCGGACAGGCGCGAGGTGTGGTATTACTGGCGATTGCAGAGGCGACATTACCAGTCATCGAGTTTACACCTAACCAAGTTAAACAAGCAGTTTCGGCCTATGGTAGTGCACCAAAGGAACAAATCCAACGCATGGTAAAAATAATTTTAAATTTAAAAGAAATTCCTAAACCAGATGATGCGGCCGATGCGTTGGCGGTAGCAATTTGCGCAAGTAGCCACAGAAAATTTTAGATTAGCATTAATATAAAGTTGAGAAATAAAAAAAGCCGGATGTTTTCGGCTTTTTTGTTAATCATAGTTGATAGTAACGTTTTCAATCCCCAGTTCTTGTTTGATTCTATCCATTATTTCTTCCGGCATAGAGTGATTATGTATAAAACAAAGAACAGTATCTTTAGGTTTTTGCTCACAGGCAATGCAGTGAATTCTTTTAAGAGCACTGAGAATATTCTTTTGCAATTTTTTATCTTTTTGAACAAGAACAAAAATTTTTGTTCCATATTCATCTAACTCACGACGCCATAGTAAACAACCAATATCAACTTTTTCTTTTTGTAACTCCTTTGCAGAGGGGATTGTGGCGTAACCAGAAATTCGAATTATCCTTTTTTCTTGATTTTTATTTTTCATATTATATTATTTTGATGAACTGAGAATACTATCTCATAAGTAATAATTTTCTTCAAGAGAAGAGATCATGTACACAAATTGTGTTCATTTCCATTGACTTTTGCTTTAAAATGTGCTAAACTGTTTATATACAGGTAAAAATAGTACCTAAAAATAAATACTATTTTTATATCAGCGATAAAATAAAAACAAAATTAAAATTATGTCAGTTTCGCATTCTACTTACCATTCTTTTGGTTGGAAGTCATACCAAATAATAAGAAAGAAAGCAATGGAGCAGGAGCTCAGCTGGTCTGGGCTTATGATTAGTCTGTCCATTGCTTTTTTTATTGTCGTTGGTTGCGCTTTTACCTTACGCATTATTGGCGATGCTTTTGAACAATCAAGACTGTCACCCGCACCAGCACAAAATGAACGCGTCTTGGATATGTCCAATTTAGTTTAACTATTAATCATTATCATATATGGAAAAAAAATTAGATCCTTTAGCTTCGTTAAATCTAGAGATATTTTCTGATGAGGAACATAAAGAATTAGCTAAGAAAAATGTTAAAGAAATTAAAAATCTTGATGAACTTAATTTAGTGAATGAGATTGATAAGGGCGAGACTGAAGATAAGGAAGAATAAACTATTTGTAGTAGCTAAGTATTAAATTATATGTATATGCCAAAAGAGCGAATCCATCTTAATACTTTTAGTCCTAATAATGAAAAAAATAGTCTTGAATCGGCTCATATTTTTCATGACAGCGATAGTATGATTGTTACTGGAGAAAAAGAACGAGCAAAAAAAGAGAATTTTGATTCTGATGAGATAGATGAGTTTAAACATTATGATGATTTGCCAAGGAGTAGCGCCATGAGAGATGGTAAAGACTATGTTGATAGTCGGGAATATAGTAAGAAAAGATATGAGAGTCGTAAAACAATCGCCAAAGAACAAGCTATAAGAGATCATAGAAAAGTCAAAAATAAAGCCGCTTAAAGTGGCAATATATCAAGAAAAATAACCGCTATTGCGGTTATTTTTTTATTTATTAAAATACAGTATACTAAAACAGTATGCATCTAGAAAAATTAGAAATTCAAGGTTTTAAGTCGTTTGCGACCAAAAATATTTTAACCTTTCCTGGTTTAATTGAGGGGAATCGTCGAGGTTTAACCGCCATTGTCGGTCCAAACGGCTCAGGTAAATCTAACATCGCTGACGCGGTGCGTTGGGCCTTGGGCGAGCAGAGCATGAAAACATTGCGCGGCAAAAAATCCGAAGATGTGATTTTTTCCGGTTCAGATAAAAAAGGTAGATTAGGGATGGCAGAAGTATCATTATTTTTAAATAATAGCGACGGTCGAGCACCGATTGAGTATTCAGAGGTTATTTTGACGCGACGATTATATCGTGATGGTGAAAGTGAGTATTTAATTAATAATGCCAAAGCCCGTTTATTAGATGTTCAGATACTGTTAGCCAAAGCCAATGTCGGACAAAAAACGTATAGTGTGATCGGTCAAGGTATGGTTGAAGGTTTTTTAAATACGTCACTGGCTGAGCGTAAAGAATTTTTTGATGAAGCAACTGGTGTTAAGCAGTTTCAAATTAAACGCGATGATGCCTTAAATAAACTGCGAGGTAGTCTTGAGCACTTAAGTCAGGCAGAAATGTTACTCGGTGAAATTGAGCCACGACTTAACCATTTAACTCGTCAGGTTAATCGTCTGCAAAAGCGCGGTGAGCT
>CAZLCH010000009.1:0-11802 GCA_964558025.1 uncultured Gammaproteobacteria bacterium
GTAAAGGTAATGGTATTGACCCGGTTATCGTCAGTCAAAAATACGGCACTGATGCGGTTCGTTTAGCTTTATTACTTGGTAATACGCCTGGGGTTGATGCCCGCCTGAGCGAAGAAAAGATTGCCAGTTTTAGAAATTTTACTAATAAGTTATGGAATATCAGTCGTTATATCTTAAGTCAGGCAAAAAGTGAAAAAGAAGTAGAGTTAAGTTTAGCTGATCGTTGGATTCAATCACGACTGCAACAAACTTGCTTTTTAGTGTTGAGAAAAATAAAGGATCTTGACTTTGCCAGTGCTGGAGAGGCCTTGCGAGCTTTTACTCTTGATGATTTAGCTGATTGGTATTTAGAAGTGACTAAATTTGAAAAAGGGAATTCAGCTAAACTATTACCAGGCATCCTTGAAACAATTCTTAAGCTTTGGCATCCGTTTATGCCTTTTGTCACCGAAACAATCTGGCAAGAAAGTAAAGTTAGTGATTCATTATTAATGGTCTCAGAATGGCCAGCCGTTGATACTTTTCCGCTTGATCAGGCGACGGAAAAAGATTTTGAAGTTATCAGAAATGTTATTGGAGCTATTCGTAATATGCGTAGTGAACATAAGCTTGACCCCAGTCAGAAAGTTAAGGCGAAAATTTATACGGAAAAGCATCAAGCGTTACTTGAAACAACCAAGCCCCTTATTCAGGCTCTGCGGACAGGCATAGAAGCGATAGAAATTCTAGCTTCTGGTGAGAAGCCAAAAAATACCCTGTTGGCTGTTTTGGAAGATATTGAAATTTATTTGGAAGTTGAAGTTGATGTTAAAGTTGAAAGAGAACGTTTGACCAAAGAAATAAATGAAATCAGTACACTCATTAAATTGAGTGAACAAGTATTAGCCAATCAAGAATTTGTTACTAAAGCACCGGCAGAAATTATTACAAAAGAAAAAGAAAAATTAGCTGAATTACAATTAAAATTAGAAAAACTTTCTGCGCAGTTAAAATTATTATCAACTTTGTCATGATTGATTAACCTGTTGATAACTTTGGTTAATAAATTTTTTTGTTTTACAGTTTTAAAAATAACTTTCTTTCATGAAAGTTATTTTTTTATTTTTTATTGATCTAATTTTAAAATTTCTTGCATAATTTTAATGCTAACATAAGCACTATACTGTATTATTTTATTTTTTATGTATAATGTATAGTACATTTTTGGCTAACATTAAATAATAAAGATTAATCTATGTATTTGTTAATTTTTGTTATCTTTTTTAATTTTTTATTTTAATATTGATATATGATTTTTAATACAAGGTAAAAAAATAATTTTTTTCTGTAAATATTTTTTTAAAATTTATGTATTGTTGTTTATTTTTACAAAAAATTATTGTTTGAGTGTCAAATTTATGGTATAATTAAATAAGAAATGAAAAAAAGAGAGCGAGGTTACTCGCGCCCACATTTCTACGAAAGGGGGTGACACTATGCCAGCTAAAAGAAAGAAAGCCGCAAAGCGTCCAGCTCGTAAGGCTGCACCAAAGCGTAAAGCCGCGAAGCGTAAGCCTGCTAAGAGAAAGGCCGCTCGCAAGCGCAAATAGTTTTTAATTTGGAAACAAAAAACCCTCTTCTGGAGGGTTTTTTGCGTTAGAGAAAATTATTTACTACTGAGGATTATTAAGAGGCGGTTTTTGCCCATGCGCCCTCACATCAACTTCATAACTGGTATTTTGAGTCTCAAAGAAATTAACCAATTCAAAGACATCAGTAGCGGCTGTCATCCATTTAGCCGGATTATCGGCTTTAAAATGAGGCTGAAAACCAAGTTCCTCCAGGCGACGATCAGCCACATACTCAACATACTGGTTAACATAATCAGCGTTAAGTCCCAGGATACCTTTGGGAAAAAGATCTTTATTATAAGCTGTTTCAAGGTTTACCCCTTCGATAATAATATTTTGGATTTCCTGGCTAAATTCAGGGGTAATTAAATCAGCATTTTCTTCCAGGATAGTGAGAATTAAATTAATGCCGAATTTGAGGTGGAGACTTTCATCGCGTAAGACCCAGTCAATCATTGACCCAAAATTTCGTAATTGATTACGTTGACGAAAACTCAAAGCTACCATAAAACCGCTGTAGAACCAAATTCCTTCCATCACAATATTAAAAGCCACGAGGTTGCGAATAAAGTCTTTTTTACCTTCAGGCGAATCAATATTCAGTCGCTCATCAGTCATGCGTGTTAGGTATTTCGTAATAAAACCTTCTTTGGCAACCATTGATGGTACTTCAAGATGAAAATTAAAGATTTTTTCGCGTTCAACCGGAAAGGTCTCTAAAACGTATTCAAAAGCTAAACAGTGATTAGCTTCTTCCCACATCTGTTTAGCGATATATAAATGAGCTTCAGGGGCACGGAGATACGGATAAACACCTAAAGCCAGAGAACGATTAACAATTAATTCAGCTGGGTTAAAAAAACTCATTAAAAATGTCACCGCATGGCGTTCGTCATCAGTCATTTTTTTCCAATCTTCCAAGTCTTCTCCTAAGGCAATCTCATGAGGAAACCAGGTATTGGCCACTGCCTGATTATATAAGTCATAGGCCCAGCGATATTTAATCGGGTGTAGGACCATGTCCTCGTTCATTGGTTTTCCTAGCAACATAAAGATAAGTTATAAATTTTGTAAAGTTTATAAAATTATAATTCTTATTGGCAACTTTCACACTGTAATCTTTCCATCGGATCAATCGGACAGGCTTTACCAATCTCTGTTTTCAGAGGGGCATTATGGTCTAATTGATCTAAGATAGGCGTTGAAGCATGAGAATTTGAAAAATCCTCAGATTCAACGGTGTTGTGTATTAAAGGTCGTTGGACCGGTACTTCTTGTGGAGTTTGAATTGGAATTTCAATGGTTGAGGAGGTTGCTTGTGCCATCTCAGGGGCTATCTGATTAAAGAGTACACCAAACCCGCGTTTGCCAATGGTATTGGCTTTATTAATTTTAACTGTGCTTTGCTCCGCACTATGGCGAGGTTTCATGTGCAAGTAATAGGTTGTTTTAAGGCCTTTTTCCCAGGCGGTAATATAAATTTTCATAATTTCTTCTGTATCGCGAGTCTCCAAATACATATTACGACTAATTGCCTGGTCAATCCATTTTTGCGCACGGCCGGCCACTTCAATAAAAGCCAGGGGTGAAATCGCAAATGATGTTTTATATACATTTTTTAAATGGTCCGGTATACCTTCAACATTACTAATATCACCATAATTAGTTAAAATTTCTTTTTTGGCTTTTTCCCAGATTCCCAGTCGTTTTAAATCTCGAACCAAGTTAAAGTTAATTTCCAGATATTTACCAGACAGAGTATTACGGGAGAACATCTGTGCAAAACGTGGATCAATACCTGGTGAGGTTCCAGCCACTAAACCGATATTAGCCGTTGGAGCAATGGCAAGCAGAGTAGCATTTCTCATACCTTCTTTAACCTTTTCTCGCAACTGTCCCCAGTTAAGTTCTAGTGAATAGACACCTTGTTCGATGGTAACTCGTTCCTGGCGGTCAGTCTCTAAAGTTTTAATCGTATCTACTGGTACATAGCCTTTTGACCAACCTGAGCCATTAAAATTATCATAACTGCCTTTTTCTTTGGCTAAATTAGCACTTTCGTCAATCGCCATGTAACTGATAAATTCAGAAATACGGTCAGCCAGTTCAAAAGCTTCTTGGCTGTTATAAGGTAAGCCAAGTTGTTCAATCATGTCGGCAAAACCCATATAGCCCATACCTAAGGCACGATTATGGCTATCAAAATTTCTAGCTTCAGGGATTGGTGGCTGGTTAATATCAACTAAGTTATCAAGCTGACGAATACCAAGTCGGGCACTTTCTTCAAGTTTTTTCCAATCAACTCGGCCTTCTTTAATATGACGCGCGAGGTTAATAGACAGAAGATTACAAACAGCGACGTTTTTTGTATCTTCAGGTAAGGTGATTTCAGTACAAAGATTTGAACAACGAATAATACCAGTATTATTATTTAACGCTCGGACATTGATTGTGTCTTTCCAAGTTAGCCAGGGGTGTGAGGTTGTCTGTAGGGAAACAATAATGGCGCGGAATTGTTCTTCAGCTCTAATTTTTTTAAAACGTTTTATCTCGCCATTCTCAGCTTTAGTAATATATTCAGCGTAGTGACGGCTAAAGTCAGCTCCATAGCTTTCTAATAATAGAGGAACATCCTTAGGGTCAAACATATACCACCAATCTTTGTTTTTAACGCGTTCCATAAATTCATCAGATAAGTAGGCGGCCGTGTTAGCGGTACGGGTACGACGATATTCATCACCGGCATTTTGTTTTAAGTCTAAGAATTCATCAAAATCAATATGCCAATTTTCCATGTAAAAACACAAAGCCCCCATTTTTTTGCCGGCACGAGAAATAGCACGAATTGTTGAGTCAATAATATGTAAAAAGGGGATGGGGCCGGAAGAAAAGGTATTGTTGGTACCAATCGGCGATCCGTTAGCACGTAATTTTGTCACAGAAAGACCAATTCCACCAGTCGCCTTGGAAAGACGCATAATATCAGCTACTGTTTTACCAATATCATCAATATCGTCCTCCATATTCATCAAATAACAGTTGGAAAGACGAGGAAAAGTCGTGCCAGCCGCAATATTAGTTGATCCACCGGCCACATACTCTAAATTCGACATTTTGGCGTAAAAACGAAGAGCTATTTCAGTTGGATTTTTTTCTAATAAAGCTAGGCCCATAGCGACTCTCATCCAGAAATACTGCGGGGTTTCAAGTAGTTCATGATTACGGTCACGCAAAAGATAGCGTTTAGCCATGGTGCCAAGACCGGTATAAGTTAAGAGTTCATCCCGTTCAAGGTCAAGAGCGGCAGATAGTAATTCAAGGTCAAAAAGCTCTTTTAGTTGAGGGTCAAGTAGGGCAAGCTCAATACCTTGTTCAATATACTTTCTAAAATGGTTTTTATGAAGATTTCTTACCTCCTCAGGAGTTTCATAGTCACCGAGAATTTTTTTATAAATGGTTTTTAGGCGAAGGCGGACTGCCACGCGGTCAAATTCAATATCTTCTTGGATATTTTGTACCGTGGTATTAATAACCGCCTGGTCAAGTTCAGTGGTAGTAATACCATCATATAAAGTTAATTGGGTTTCAGAGGCAATCTGGGAGATTTTGGCCGTCGGATTGGTTAAACCATAGCAAGCCCGTTCAATAGCACGGTTAATTCGATCGGCATCAAACACTTCGCGGGTACCGTCGCGATGGGTGATAGTGAGGGGCATAGGGGATTTCTTATGATACAATCGTCAATAATTGTATCGAAGGGGACATAACAATATGTTGTGTCACGGTGATTTCTAGTATACTATATATAGTATACTAGAAACAAGAGAGATAATTTAGGCTCAGATTAGAAAAAAAATGTAGTTATTCACAGAGCACGATAAAAATGGTGTTGCTAGACATTTTAACTATCTCGGCTTATACTAAATTTGACTGATTTTTTACCTTTTTTATCGTCACTTGACAAAAAAAGTTAGAAAAATCATTTTTATTTTTTAATTCTATGGCAGTAAATAGTCGCATAATACAAGAAGTAATTGAACGAGGTGTTGAACGTATCTACCCTAACCGTGAAAGTCTGGAAAAAGCTTTACAAAAAGGTAAACAACTGACCTTTTATGGCGGCTTTGATGCTTCAGCCCCCTCTCTTCATATTGGTAATGCCATTCAGTTAGCTAAATTAGCCCAACTACAGGCGCTGGGACATAAAATTATTTTTTTAATTGGTGATTTTACCGGTATGATTGGTGACCCGACTGACAAAAAAGCGGCTCGCAAACAACTTGATCGATCAACCGTTACTGCTAATGCCAAGGTTTACAAAAAACAGGCCGCTCACTGGCTATCTTTTAGTGGTCATAATGCCGCGTCAGTGATGTATAACAGTAAAACCTATGATAAGTTAGCGGTGGAAGATTTTATTCGTCTGGCTGGCAATTTGACGGTTCAGCAGATGCTGGTTCGTGATATGTTTCAGGAGAGATTGAAAGAAGAAAAGCCGATTTATCTTCATGAGTTTTTATATCCTTTAGTCCAAGGCTATGATAGCGTGGCGATGGGTGTTGATGGTGAAGTCGGCGGTAATGACCAAACTTTTAATATGCTGATTGGTCGTGACTTGATGAAAGCTCTACAGGGTAAAGAAAAATTTGTTATTACCACCAAGCTTTTAACCGACAATGAAGGGAAAAAAATGGGTAAAAGCGAGGGTAATATTGTAAGTTTAGATACAACGGCGGAAAATATGTATGGCAAGATTATGACCTGGCCAGACGCAGTTTTACCATCAGCGTTTGAGCTTTGTACAAAGCTATCCTGGGACGAAGTAAAAGAGATTCAAAAGCGTTTAAAAAATACCAGCCTTAATCCGCGTGATTTTAAAATGCGCCTAGCCCGTGAAATTACCGCTATTTATCATGGTGTAAAAAAGGCAAGTATAGCCGAAGCCGCTTTTGTCAAAACTTTTCAGAAAGGCGAGATTCCTGAGAGTATAGAAGTTGTTAAGGTAAAGTCAAAGAATATCATTGATGTTTTACTGGAAACAAAATTAGCTACCTCAAAGGGCGAAGCGCGTCGACTTTTAGAGCAAGGTGGAGTTAAAGTTGATAGTAAGATGATTAAAGACCAGAGCTATCTTATTAAACCAGGTATAGATGGTTTAATTTTACAAAAGGGTAAGCGAGAATTTAGAAAAATAGTTAATTAAAGTATTTGGTTATTAGTTGGCGGTTATGTATTTTTTAGAAAGTTTTAAAACTGAATTGGCACAAGCGATTAATACTACCTTGCCAAGACCTTTAATTTCAGGGTCTGATTTTGTTTTACCACCCAAAGCTGATTTAGGTGATCTATCTCTTCCATGTTTTACTGCGGCTAAAGCATTACAAACTAATCCGGTGATGCTGGCACAAAAAATCGCTACCAGTTTTAAACAACCAACCGTTGAAAAAGTTGAAGCTGTTGGCCCATACCTTAATATTACTTTTAGAACAGAAATTATTAGTAATATTCTTGAAGAAATCTTTAAAAAGGGTGATGAGTATGGGAAAAATACCAGCGGCGAGCAAAAACGAGTGATGCTTGAATATGCTAATGGCAATACACACAAAGAATACCACGTTGGCCATTTACGCAATATTGCTTTTGGTGATGCGGTTAATCGCATTTTACGCGCCAATGGCTATACATCACTTCCAGTTTCTTATATTAATGATTTTGGCATTCATGTGGCTAAGACGTTGTGGTACTTTAAAAAGATGCAACAACCAATTCCCAGAGAGATTCAAGAGGGGGTTAGAACTTATGGATGGTGGTTAGGAATGTGGTATCAACAAGCTGTCAGTTATTTAGATGATCATCCAGAGGAGAAGATTGAAGTTGCTGAGACAATGAAAGCAATTGAAAGCCGCAGTGGTGATACCTATACTCTTTGGCAAGAAACAAGACAATGGAGTCTTGATCAGATGGAAAAAATCAATCAAGAGCTGGGAGTCGAGTTTGAAACTACTTTTTATGAAAGTGATTATATTGACGAGGGTTTTAAGATTGTTAAAGAATTAGTTGATAAAGGGATACTAATAAAAAGTGAAGGTGCGATTATTGCTAATTTAGAGAATCATAATTTAGGTATTCTAGTCGTGGTTCGTTCTGATGGTACCGCACTATATCCCGTGGCCGATTTATCATTGACAATTCATAAGGTTAAAAAATATAAACTTGATACTTCATTATGGGTAGTTGATATCAGACAAGGTCAATATTTACATCAATTATTTAAAGTTCTTGAGTTATATGGTTTAAAAGCTCATCTTGAGCATCTACCATATGAGTTTGTGACATTGCCCTCAGGTATGATGTCATCGCGTAGTGGTAATGTTGTGACCTATGAGGAATTAAAAGCCGAAGCTTTAAAACGTACCAGAGAAGAGATTGTAAAGCGTCATCATGATTGGGAGAAAACAAAAATTGAAAAAGTAGCCTCAGTGTTAGCGTTTGGGGCGTTAAAATTTGAAATGATAAAAGTGAGCGGTGATAAGGTGATTACCTTTGATATGGACAGAGCGTTACGCTTTGATGGTTTCACGGCCGCTTATCTACAATATACCTATGCGCGTATTCAGAGTCTTAGTAGTAAAGCTTCGGAGCAATGGTCAACTATAAAAGCAGACTTTAGTTTTCTTGATCATCCTCGAGAAAAACAATTAGCCTTAAAATTAGGACAGTTCTCTCATATAGTGGCGTTAGCTGTGGCAGTATACCAACCTTCGGAATTAGCCCGTTATGTATATGAATTAGCTCAGCTATTTAACGAGTATTATCATATTGTGCCAATTTTGAACGATGAGACACTTGATCCAAATCTTGGAAAAGCACGTTTGGATTTAGCCTTGGCAACAGCGTTAATTATAAAAAATAGCCTAGATTTATTGGGTATTGAGGTGGTTGAAACAATGTAGGATTTTGACAGGTGAGAATTTATTTATATTCTCTTATAATGTATCCACTCTAAACTTTTAAGAAATATAGATCTTGCTGTCTCTGATTGGTTCTGTTAAAATGGAAATCACTCTCCATTTATTTTTTTAGAATTGAGAGTATGAATAACTTATATATTACTCAAGAAGAGTATATGCAGTTAATTGACCTCCTTAAGATAGAATTTAATAGAATAGATGAAAATTTTGATCAGATAGATAAGAGGTTTGATCAATTATCAAATCAGATGAATGATAGATTTGTAAGAATTGAACAACAATTAGATCATCACAGTACAAGACTTAATTCTTTAGAAAAACAACTTTTGGAAAAAGTTGATAAAGGCGATTTTAAAACGTTAATTACGGTCTTAAAGGCTGGCAATATTATTAATCGCCACGAGGCTGATCATTTTTTTATTCCTCTTGTACAATAATATAATATTTTTTATAACATAATTATAAAACCTCCATCTATAGGAGGTTGTATGAAACTAGCAGTATATTAAAGAAATATTAACGAACCGTGCCACTAAAGGTTTCAAGCGTTACCGTCTCTAATTTTTTATGTCGCTCATCGACTTCTTCGTTAGTGAGAGTTCGGTCTAAACGACGATAAACAGTCCGAAAAGTATAGCTTTTTTTGTCTTTACCAAATTTAGTCTCATCTTCATATTCATCTAATAGCTTCACTTCCTCCACAAAATCTTCGCCAGCAATTTCTCGTACAACTTCATAATAACGGTTTAAGTTAAAGTTATTTTTATCAACAATAAAAGAGATATCACGAATAATTGCTGGGTATTTACTAACCGCCTGATATTCATTATCTAGGTTAGATAATTGTTTGGTAACTCGTTCATCGGTTGAACGAAGTAAGCGAATATCAGGAATTTTCATTTTTAGCATCGCGAGGCGGTCAGCCCCAAAACCAAAAGCCCAACCAACATATTTTTCCGGATCCAAACCAAGATTTTTCATGACTTGGTTATGGACAATACCAGCCCCTAAAATTTCCACCCATTTATCATTCCAGGCAATTTCCATTTCAAGGCTTGGATCAGTGTAGGGATAGTGTTCAACATTAAAACGGCCAACCACATTTTGACCAAAAAGCGCCTGGGCGACTTCGGTTAAAATCGCTTCAAGGTCAGGTTGTTCCAGTTCTTTTATATCGCGACGAATAATAAATAAACCATCAATATGATGTAAAACGTTAGTGTGTTGCCAATCAATTTCATCTTTGCGATAGACTTTGCCATAACAAAGAGTACCAATCGATCCATATTCTTCTAGTTGTTGTAGCACTTCGGGGATTTCAAGGTAGTATTTCCACATCAAACTCGTATGCGGTCGCAGGATATGAGTATCATCAACATAGTAGGTATCACTACGACTGCGGGCCGGGTGGTCTTTGGGGAAATTAAATAAGTCAAAAACCAGTTCAGAAGTAATAATTTCTGGAGTATCGATGATATCAAGATTTTTTAAACTCGGTAGATTAATGACCCGTTCAGTAATGGCTTTAACCGGACTGCCTTCTAAACGAGTAAGGTCAGGTAAACTTAAATAACTTAAAAGTCGCTGACTCTCTTTGTCACCGCGATTTTTTAGGCTTTCTATTAATGTATTTTGTTCATCAAGCGAAGTGGTGTAATGATGACGATTCAGATGGGGTGCTTCGTAGATAGTGGACATAATAGTAATATAAAAATAGTGTATCGGAAGAGATGGTTTTAGGCAAGTATACATTATAATTGAAAGAAACAATAAAATCATCCATACTGCTGATATGACCCTCCCTGACATCAAACAACTTACTATCCCAAAACAACCCGGCTCCTATCAGTTTTATAATAGCCAGGGGAAAATTATTTATATCGGCAAAGCGGTTGATTTACGCAGTCGAGTTTTATCATACTGGCGGATCGGAACAAATCATACACCAGCTAAAGCACGAATGGTTAAAGAGGTAAAAAAAGTTGAGTGGATTACAACTGACAGTGAAATCGAAGCCTTATTACTGGAAGCCAACCTGGTTAAAAAATATCAACCTTACTATAATATTGATTTACGAGATGACAAGCGTTTTTATTATATTCATATTTCTTTAGAAGACGAAATCCCAGGTATTTTTTTAACTCGAACGATTGGTACATCTGGTCGCTATTTCGGCCCTTTTACCAGCTCGTTGGCCGTTAAAGATACCTTAAAGGCGCTTCGTAAATTATGGCCGTACTGTACCATGCGTCGATTACAGAAAAAACCTTGTTTCTACTATCAAATTAATCGTTGTCTTGGACCGTGTGGTAACAAAGTCAGTCGTCCGGAGTATATGAAAAAAGTAATCAAACCTTTAATATTATTTTTGGAAGGTAAAAAACAGGGAATCATCAAGCAATGGCAAAAAGAGAAAAAAGTATTAGAAAAAAAAGGTGATACCGAGGGCGTGGCGCATATTGAGTATATATTACACCAGATTGATCAGGTTTTAAGTCATACCAAGGTTTTAAGCGTGGCGGAAAAGTATGCGGCTGACACGGTTGAATTAGCCAAGGTTTTAGGTTTGAAAAAGCCGCCCGATCGGATTGAGGGCTATGATATCTCCAATCTTTTTGGAAGTATGGCAGTCGGATCGTTAGTGGTTTTTCGTGATGGCGAGCCAGACAAAAATCAGTACCGAAAATTTAAAATCAAACTGGAAAAAGCTCTGACAGATCGTAAAAAGGGCGATGTATGGATGCTTGAAGAGATGCTGACACGACGGTTTACCCATGATTGGCCATTACCGGATCTAATTATTATTGACGGCGGCAAAGCGCAAGTAAATATCGCCACTAAAGTTTTAAAACGTTATCGCCTCGAAATTATGGTCATTGGTATTAGCAAGGGCGAGGGCCTGCGATCAGCCAAAGCTCCTGATAAATTATATTTTCCTGATACTAGTAAGCCTTTAGAGCTTTCTTTGGCGTCACCGGCGTTACACCTTATTAAACGGGTACGCGATGAAGCTCACCGCTTTGCTATTACGTTTCATCGCAATATACGTAGTAAGCAGTTTTTAGGGTTGGCACGAAAGCGATAAAGTGATATAATAAAAAAATTCATTAGTTAATTTTATTTTTATGACGCAGGAATTTACCCAGGATAACTTTCCCACTGAGGTCCTTGAAGCCTCAAAAGCCAAACCAGTGTTGGTTGATTTTTTTGCCAGTTGGTGT
>CAZLCH010000010.1:0-11141 GCA_964558025.1 uncultured Gammaproteobacteria bacterium
ATTATTTTAGCCGCTTATGGTATCGCAACTGTTGTAGTTGGAAGTTTGGTTAATACAACCTTCTAGCTTATAGACTGATTTTGATACTTGGGCCTGATATCTGTCGGGCCCGTTTCCAAGAAGCCAAGTATAGACTTGGCTTTATGGAAACGTAATGTATGAAACCTCGTCTTAATTTTTTTAGGCTTTTGTCGTTGTTACTTTTGCTATCACCGTTTAAATATATAAAAGCTAGTGGAGCCGGTAGTGCTTTAGAGGGACTAAGTACCTCAGCCGGTCAAGCCGGTTTGACTGATGTGAATGTTGATATACCAGTTTTAATTGGTCGGTGGCTGGCAGTTATCCTTGGTTTTACTGGTACCATATTTTTTATTTTAGTGGTGTGGTCAGGTCTTACCTGGATGACGGCTGGTGGTAATGAGGAGAGTATTAAAAAAGCGCAAAGTATTTTAAAGACAGCCATTATTGGTTTAATTATCGTTTTGTCAGCTTACGCCATTACGCGCTTTATTGGTACCTCTCTTTTACAATCATCATAACAGTGTATGAAAAAGGCGTGGCATCTTTTTTTTCTTAGTACAATCCTCCTTGTTTTGCCATACATAGTTTCAGCTGTTGAGATACCGGGCTTAGAAGCAACCGCTCGTACGGCTGGTATAGATCGAACAATCATGTCTCCGGAATTAGCGGCAACAAGAATAGTTCAGTGGGTATTATCATTTGTAGGTGTTTTATTTTTAATTTTAATGATCTGGGGAGGCTTTACCTGGATGACAGCCAGTGGTAATGAGGAAAGGATTAAAAAAGCTCAGAAGATGGTCGGATCAGCCGTAGTAGGCTTAGTTATCGTTTTGTCAGCTTATGTGGTTACTGTTTATATTGGCACCACATTTGGCGCGATTGGTAATCAGTAGTATGATTTAGCTATATGATATTTTTTAGAAAAACAATTTTGCCCTTATTAGTTGTATCATTGTTGTTTAGTCCTTTGGTCATATATGCACAGGGTACTATTACTCCAGTTGATCCACCCTCTGATGGTTCTGACCCCTGGGGCTTTGGTGCTAAGTTGGACAATGTTGCTGGCCCTTACAGTCCGCAAACAGCAGTACCGCTCGAAGATCGCATTGGCGATATTATTGGTATCTTTTTGTCATTTCTTGGTGTTATCTTTTTAATCTTGATGTTACACGCCGGCTATAACTGGATGACCGCCGCTGGTGATGAAGAAAAAATTACCAAAGCGAAAGACACAATCCGTGCGGCAATTATTGGACTTATTATTATTGTCGCGGCGTATGCGCTTAGTATCTTTGTGATTGAAAGTATTTGGGGTAGTGCTAGTGGTTAATATATGAAAAAGAATTTTCAAAATTATCTAAAAATAATTACTATTATTGGTTTTGGATTTTTGCCATGTCTTGCTTTAGCGCAGGTAACCGGCCCTGTTACCCCAACTGCGAGTTCACCATTGACGCAAAAACTTAAGACGGTCGGTACAAAAGCTGGCTATGGATCAACTACGAGTGAGTCGACAATTTTGGAAATTATTGGTACTGGTATAAGTGTTGGTTTGGGCTTGCTTGGTGTTATTTTTATTATTTTAATTTTAGTGGCCGGCTATAACTGGATGACCGCCGCTGGTGATCAAGAAAAGATTACTAAGGCGAAGGATACTCTCCGGGCGGCGATTATTGGCTTATTGATTATTGCCGGTGCCTTTGCGATTTGGTTGTTTATTAGTAATGTGTTGGTGGGGGGGTCGGGTGGATTAACGCCCCCAGGCTAATTTATATGAAGAAAACAAATATTATATTGCTAAGTTTATTAATTTTGCCCAGCATTGTTTTTGCCCAAGGTGGTTTTTTAGATCAAAATACTGTCGGAAAAATTAATAATAATATTGGTGTGGTTCAGACTCAAGCCGGTTATGATCCAGATGTAACTTTAGGTGAAGTAGTGGCAATTGCCATTAAAGGCTTTTTGGGGTTACTTGGTGTTATTTTTATTATTTTGATTGTCATCGCTGGCTATAACTGGATGACAGCGAGAGGAGATGAAGAAAAAATTACCAAAGCTACCACAACAATTCGCAGTGCGATTATCGGTTTACTCATTATTGTCGCGGCTTACGCCATCACTTATTTTGTTTTTGCCAATCTACCGGGGGCGAGTGACGGTGCCTTACCGGGTTAATTTTTCTTAAATAAAAAACCCTACTTAATAGAATATTAAATTAAGTAGGGTTTAAATTATTTTAATTCCCCCAGCCATAAGAGAGCGAGTGGCATAGCTCTCCTTCATAAGTCATTTTTGGCGGACCAAAGGGAAATTCTTTTTCAACAGTAAATATCTTATCACCCATCTGCCAACGAAAAAATAATTTTTCGTCAGTTGTTTGAGTTAAGTGTAGTCTCTCTTTTGTATTAGGAGCCAGTGTCGCCTCCCTTAGAAAGTTCCCTTCACTATCATAAATGTCGACTTTTTGTTTTTTTTGGTTATGGGGATTTATAACTATTACAAGTTTTCTGCCGAATTCATCGGTTAGATAGTTATTTTCAGAAGATTTTGTTGCTATGATACCGGCGCTATCTAATACTTCGGTTTCTTTTTTAACCAATTCACCTTTTAGCCTTAGTTCAAGGCTATCCTCTACTTCGCTTTTACTGATATAATCAGGAATTACAAATCCACAGCCTTGTGTTAAACTTAGTGTAATGAAACAAAGTGTTACTAGCACCATTAAGGTTTTCATTTTTAATTTCTCCTATTTTTATTTTTTTGATTAATTTTTTAAAAAACTCTTGAATAATTCTTAGGTTTTCCTTTGTTTTTTATAAAAAACCAAAGAATTATTAATATATAATTATATCATATATAGTAAAAAATGTCAATGATTTTAAGATTATCACTATAATTTTGGCTAATATATAATAAAAATATATAGATAATTACCACCTATAATAACCATCCTTTGACAAAATTAGAATCTGTGGTATAGTTTAAGCATAATGCTGGTATGAATATACTGGCTTTTTTAATAGCTAATTTATAATTTTTAAATCTGTATAGATTTACAGTTCAAAAACATTATAACTTCTAATTTTTATTATGAGTGATATTACTAATGCCATTAAACAAATTTGCGATGAAAAAGGTTTATCGTATGAGGCAGTTATTGCCACGATTGAATCAGCCTTGGCGGCTGCTTATCGTAAAGATTATGGTGAAAAAAATCAAAACATTAAAGTCGAATATAATCCAGAAACTAATGAGTCTAAAGTTTTTGACGTCAAAATAGTGGTTGAAGATGTGCCTGAAGAAGAGTTGGCCGCGCTTGAAGAGGTCGAACCGGTTGAAGTAAAACCAAAAGGCAAAAAAAATCAGAAAGAAGAGGTGGTGGAAAAAGTTGAAGCTGTTCCGACTGAAGAAGCTTTTATTGAAGAAGAAAAACATCGCTTTAATCCAAAAACTGAGATACAAATCTCTGATGCCAAAAATATTAATAAGAAATATAAAGTTGGCGATGAAATCAAAACCGAACTGGAAACTCATGACGAATATGGTCGTATGGCGGCGCAAACTGCCAAGCAAGTTATTATTCAGCGTTTGCGTGAAGCTGAGCGCGATATGGTGTTTGGTGAATTTAAGGATAAGGAACATGAAGTTATTACCGGTTTTGTTCAACGTCGCGAAGGCCGAGTTGTTTTAGTTGATCTTGGTAAGGCGACGGGTGTTGTACCCGCCGAAGAACAAATTCGCGGTGAACGTTATAACTCAGGCGAGCGTTTAAAGTTTTATGTTAAAGAAGTAAAAATTACGCCTCGTGGTCCGGAGATTGTACTATCACGAACATCTGAAGAAATTTTGAAAAAAGTTTTTTATTTGGAGATCCCGGAAATATCCAACGGCTTAGTAGAAATTAAAGGCGTGGCGCGTGAGGCTGGCAATCGTTCAAAGGTCGCCGTCCTGGCGCAAAATGAAAATATTGATCCGATTGGATCTTGTGTTGGTCAGCGCGGTTCGCGTATTCAAACCATTATTCGTGAATTAGGTGGAGAGAAAATTGATATTATTGAATACAATGAAGACCAAGAAATTTTTATTGCTAACGCTCTCGCGCCGGCTAAAGTTGAAGATGTAAAATTAGTTCAGGAAGATCACCAAGCTTTTATTACCGTCAAAGATGATCAACTATCGTTAGCAATTGGTAAGGACGGACAAAATGTTCGTCTCGCCGCCCATTTAACCGGTTGGAAAATTGATATTGCTGGTGATGGCAGTGGTCCGGCCGAAGGCATTGAGCAGGACAAAGAAAATTTGGAAAATAATGAGAATGAAGAAGTCGAAGTTGATTCAGAAATTACGGGAGACGAAAATGAAGTTTCTCAAGAAGTCCCTAGCTCAGAGGAAATACATCAAACAGAGGTGGACGAATCTGCGGAGGAAAAGACTAATGAAGCAGAAATTGATTCTAAATAATAATTATAATCCTACTAATTTATACTTTATATGAATAGCTTTATTCTTTTAATTCTTGGTTCAGCGGTAGTGGCAATCGCCTATGGTCTTATTTATATTAATCTGATTTTGAAATTACCAGAAGGTAATGAAAAAATGAAAAGTATTGCCGGTGCGATTCAAGAAGGCGCGCGCGCTTACCTTAATCGTCAATATCGCACAGTCGCGATTGCGGCGATAGTTTTGTTTTTGATTATTGGTGTTATTCCAGTTTTAGGTTGGATGACAGCCCTTGCCTTTTTAATCGGGGCTTTTTTGTCGGCAGTGGCCGGTTATATTGGTATGAATATTTCCGTGCGCGCCAATATTCGTACGACTGAAGCGGCTCGTCATGGCATAAAAAAAGCTTTGGGCGTAGCAGTACAGGGTGGTAGCGTGACTGGTATGTTAGTGGTTGGTTTGGCCTTACTTGGTACCGCCGGTTTTTATTTTTTTACCCATAATATTCATGCGTTAATTGGTCTTGGTTTTGGTGGATCATTAATTTCCGTTTTTGCTCGTTTAGGTGGTGGTATTTTTACCAAAGCGGCTGATGTTGGTGCTGACTTAGTTGGTAAAGTTGAAGCTGGTATACCAGAAGATGATCCTCGTAACCCAGCCGTGATTGCGGATAACGTTGGTGATAACGTGGGTGATTGCGCAGGTATGGCGGCTGATTTATTTGAAACTTATGTTGTTACTTCCATTGCCGCGATTGTCTTAGCTAACTTATTATTTGAAGGTAAATTTGAAAACGCTTTAATCTATCCCCTAGTTTTGGGTGCTGTTTCAATTATAACTTCAGTGATTGGTATTTTCTGTATTCGCTTAGGTAAAGACAATAATATTATGGGCGCTTTGTATAAAGGCTTAGCAACAGCGGGTATTTTGGCGGCGATTATTTTTTATCCGGTTACAAACTGGCTAATGAGCGGCAATACCATGATACTGCCTCATAATTTATATCTTTGCGCTTTGATTGGTTTAGTGGTGACAGCTTTAATGGTTGTTATTACCGAATATTATACTTCAACTAAATATAAGCCAGTTAAAGATATTGCTGAGTCTTCAACCACTGGCCATGGCACAAACATTATTACTGGTTTAGCCGTTTCGATGAAAGCAACTGCTTTGCCGGTGATTGTGATTGTGGCGGCCACTTGGTTTGCTTTTTCTTTAGCCGGTTTATATGGTATTGCGATTGCGGCGGTGGCTATGCTGTCTATGGCGGGTATTATTGTGACGATTGATGCGTATGGTCCAATTACTGATAATGCCGGTGGTATCGCAGAAATGGCTGAGCTTGATGAAAGCGTACGCGCGGTGACAGATCCATTGGATGCGGTTGGTAATACAACTAAAGCAGTGACAAAAGGTTATGCGATTGGTTCAGCGGCTCTAGCGGCCTTGGTTTTGTTTGCTGATTTTACGCATAGCGCTGGTTCTGGCTTTACCTTTTTACTCAGTGATGCGCGAGTTGTGGCTGGTTTGTTTATTGGTGGTATGTTGCCGTATTACTTTGGCGCTCTATCTATGCAAGCTGTGAGTCGTGCCGCCGGTAGTGTAGTTGAAGATGTACGTGCTCAGTTTAAAGAAAAGCCGGGTATTATGGCCGGCACTGATAAACCTGATTATGGGCGTACCGTTGATATTGTTACTAAGGCGGCTATTAGTCGTATGACTATTCCGGCTTTGATTCCGGTCATAGCACCAATCTTAGTTGGTTTTATTCTTGGTGTTGAAGCGTTGGGTGGTTTGTTGTTTGGCACAATCATTACCGGCTTGTTTGTAGCTATTTCAATGACGTCTGGTGGTGGTGCCTGGGATAATGCCAAAAAATATATTGAAAATGGTTTTTTTGGCGGTAAGGGTTCAGACGCACATAAAGCGGCAGTGACCGGCGATACTGTTGGTGATCCTTATAAAGATACTGCTGGCCCAGCTATCAATCCCATGATTAAAATTATTAATATTATTGCCCTATTGATTGTGGCCTTACTTATTTAATTTTATTTCATGAACGTTCAAAGAAATAATCTAACCGCCGGTCGCGTTGAGCTTGTGATTGAAATTGCGAGCGAAGCAATGCTTGAGTATGCTAAAAAAGCGGCCACCAGAATTTCTGAGACTACCACTATTGAAGGTTTTCGTCCTGGCAAAGCGCCGTATGAAATGGTTAAGGCGCGCGTTGGCGATATGACGATTTTAGAAGAAGCGGCCCGTATCGCTGTTAGTAAATCAATTGATCAGGCATTAAAAGATACTATTACCGAAGACTGGGTTGGTCAGCCAGAAATTAGCATTACAAAATTGGCGCCAGGTAATTCATTTGAGTATCGTGCTTTAATTACGTTATTACCCACTGTTGAGCTTGGACAGTATAAAGATTTGGGACTTGAAAACGAGGAAGTAAAAGTAGCTGACGAGGAAGTTGAAAAAATGATTGAACAGTTGCGCGAAGTTCGAGTCGCAGAAGCGGCGGTTGATCGCGCTAGTATCATTGGTGATAAAGCGATTGTTGATGTACGATTATTTTTAGACAAAGTGCCGGTTGAAGGCGGACAAGCCAATGAGTTAGCTGTTATTATTGGTAAAGATTATTTTGTCCCCGGCTTTGACGAGAAAATAGTTGGTATGAAAGCTGGCGAGACACGAGAGTTTTTTCTTACCTATCCAGCCGAGTACCACCAAAAAAATTTAGCCGGAAAAAAAGTTGAGTTTTCCGTGACGGTTAAACAGGTGTACAGTCGTGAATTGCCAGTGGTTGATGATAACTTTGTTAGTGCCTTTGGTTTGAAAAATGTTGAAGAATTAAAAAGTAATATTAGATTGAGTATTGAACAGGAGAAAAAATCAGAAGCGGCTCAAATCTTTGAAAAAAAGATGTTAGAAGCGATTATTAACAAAGCAACTATTGGTGAATTACCTGATAGCTTGATTAATCAAGAGGCCCACACGATGTTACATGAACTTGAGCATAATGTTATCCGTTCGGGAGGAAAGTTTGATGAATATCTACAAAGTATTGGCAAAACCAAAATTCAATTAATTGATGAGTTTAAGCCTCAAGCGATTGAACGAGTCAAGGCGGCATTGATTTTACGTTCCATTATTCAAACAGAACAGATTAAAGTAGCTGATGATGAAGTAAAGAAAGAACTTGAGGTTCTAAAAAAACAATACTCCCATGATCAAAAAACAATCGAAAATTTAGCATCCCCCGCCTACTATCGTCATCTTATGAATGTGTTATTAAATCGAAAGGTTTTGCAAGAATTAATTAAGTGGAATTCTTTTAATAAAAAAGATAAAGAAAGTGTATGACAATACTCGCGCTGAACAAACGAGCCCGGTATGATTATGAGGTGCTCGAAACATTCAGTGCCGGTATTGTGTTAAGCGGACAGGAAGTTAAATCAGCTAAAGCTGGTCAAGTTAGTTTAAAGGGTAGTTACGTAGTTTTTCGTGCCCATAAGAAGGGCGTTGAGGCGTATTTGATAAATACCCATATTTCGCCCTATCGTTATGCCTCAAAGCTTGATGATTACCAACCCGAAGGCGCGCGAAAATTACTTTTAAAAAAACGAGAAATCAGCTATTTATTGGGGAAAAAAGAGGAAAAAGGCTTGACATTAGTGCCTTTAAAACTATATACTGAGAGAAGTCTTGTAAAATTAGAGTTCGCTGTTGTTAGGGGGAAAAAGCGCTATGATAAGCGAGAAACTGAAAAAAGACGTGATATAAAAAAACGTTTAAAAGGGATTAGACAAAGCGGTCGGTTATAAGACTTGTTCCTCACAAAAAAAGCCCGGGGATGCCAGGCTTTGATAATAAACCTTAGTTTGTGCATGCAGAAGGTGCTGGTTATCACCTTAATCCAACCAAACTACAGTTGCCAAAACTGATTCAGCGCAACCGGCTTTCTTCGCGAAAGTCCCGGCTTACGCTACTGTTGCCGCTTAATGCCGCAACCATCCGTCCAACTATCTCATGAGTTGGAGTTCGGGTGTCATTTAATGAGATCGATTAGCAAATGCCGTTTGAGTTTGTTAATTTAAATTTCCAAACTGGTTTTTGTCTTTTTTGTCAGACCTTGAGGACAAAAATAAGATTTTAGATCTGACTATTTCTGTAGTCGTGTTCAAATTAATTTATTAGACAGGGGTTCAACTCCCCTCATCTCCACAAACAAGTTAAAAGTTATAACCTTTAATGCTTGTTTCTGCCGAAGTGGCGGAATTGGTAGACGCGACGGACTTAAAATCCGTTTGCATTAAACTGCAGTGAGGGTTCGATTCCCTCCTTCGGCACAGACAATTTAAAATTTTAATTTGTTACAGTTGCTTATAGCCATAGGGTATAAAGCGGGTTTGCCCGCCGAAGCCGTAGGCATAGGCGGGTATCGTATAATGGTTATTATATTGCCTTGCCAAGGCAGAGATACGGGTTCGATTCCCGTTACCCGCTCCAAAGTAAGTTGAAAGTTCATAAAGTTATAAAGTTCATAAAGTAAAATACAATCCGCACTTTATAACCTTACAACTTTACAAACCCTATAATTTTTATGCGCCGTACACATCGTCGTCCAAAACATCATCAAGAACCAAAAAAAACATTTCGTTATAACCTTGGTATTCGCGTACCAAGTGTGGTTTTGATCGATGAAGAGGGCAACCATCATGGCGAGGTGGCGATTGAGAAAGCGATTTCTATGGCCAAAGAAGCTGAGCTTGATTTAGTTGAAGTTAACCCAACAGTTAATCCACCGATGGTTAAGATTATGGATTTTGGTCAGTTTAAATATGAACTTGATAAAAAAGCCCAAAAGCAAAGAGCTCACCATAAAAAAGTCGATACCAAAGGAATTCGCCTTTCAATTCGTATTGGTGAGCATGATTTGGGCGTTAGACGCGAACAGGCAAAAAAGTTTTTAGCCAAGGGTAATAAACTAAAAATAGAGTTGCCACTACGCGGTCGTGAACGCCAGCATCCGGAATTAGCCCGTGATGTTATTAATCAGTTTGTGGCTTCACTTGAAGCCGATCCTGAGGTTGAGTTAACGGTTGAAGAAGCCTTGACAAGCCAAGGGGGAAAGTTTACTATGGTATTGACCAGCAAAAAAGTCTAATTTTTGCCTAAGATAATAGAATTTTTAAGGATATGCCTAAACTAAAAACTCACCAAGCCACTGCCAAACGTTTTAGTCTGACAAAGACAAAAAAGCTTCGTCGTCGTAAGGCTGGTCAGGACCATTTTAATTCCCGTGAATCAGGTAAAGTCGTACGCAATAAGCGACGAGATATTTTTGCTCATTCAACTGATGAGAAAAATGTCCGCAGTTTTATACCTTATCATTAATGAATTGAGAGTTATAAAGTATGTTTTGATTTTACTTTATGAACTTTATAACTTTATAAATCCTATAACTAAACCGTATGCCACGAGTTAAACGAGGAACCACTCATGTTAAAAAACGACGTAAACTACTTAAAAAAACCAAAGGTTATAAGTGGGGTCGTAAAAAATTAATTAAGCAAGCAAAAACCGCTGTCCTCAAAGCTGGAGTTCATGCCTATACTGATCGTCGTCGTAAAAAGCGTACCAGTCGAGCCTTATGGCAGATTAAAATTAGCGCTTTTGTTAAAAACCATGATCTGTCATATTCTAAGTTTATGGGCATGCTTAAAGCGGCCAAGATTGAGATTGATCGCAAAATTTTAGCTGATTTAGCTGAAAATTACCCAAAGGCATTAGAGGCGATTATTCGTCAAATTAAAAAGTAATATGGATGTTCGTTGGATTCAGATAGCTCAAATTGTTGTGGCGATTCTTTTAATGACCAGTATTCTTTTGCAGAATCGTGGTACTGGTTTGTCAGGTGTCTTTGGCGGTTCAAGTGGTGTCTATCGTACCAAGCGAGGAGTAGAAAAGGTTCTCTTTGTTACAACCATTATTTTAGTAATTCTGTTTTTTGGACTTTCGGTTAGTCGTATCTTAATTCACTAAGGATATTAATTCAATTATTATTTAAAGCCTTTATATGAACAAAGCAGGCTTAATTGAAAAAATTTCCAATGATGCATCATTGACGAAGAAACAAGTCGAGGATGTATTGGAAAATTTAATCACGATTATTATTGCCGAGCTAAAAGCCGGTCGTAAAGTCAATCTTGTGGGCTTTGGGACGTTCGAAGCTCGCAAGCGCCATACTCGTGGTGGAGTTAATCCTCAACATCCTAATGAGCGGATTCAAATTCCGGAAGTAACAGTCGCAAAATTCAAGACCGGTAAGACCCTTAAAGATGCTCTTAAGGGTAAGTAATATAACAATCAAGCACTCGTAGCTCAATTGGATAGAGCACTTGGCTTCGGACCAAGGGGTTGTGGGTTCGAATCCTGCCGGGTGCACAGGCATAGTCGAAAGTTGTAAAGTTCATAAAGTTATAAAGTTGGCTTTTTAAACCCTTTCTTTAAGACTTTATGAACTTTATAACTTTTAGCTTATTTTGGCTGGGTAGCTCAGTTGGTTAGAGCGTAGCACTCATAACGCTAAGGTCGAGAGTTCGATCCTCTCCCCAGCTACAATTTCGCGCTCATAGCTCAGTCGGTAGAGCAGTCGCCTCTTAAGCGAATGGTCGTAG
>CAZLCH010000011.1:0-10071 GCA_964558025.1 uncultured Gammaproteobacteria bacterium
AGCAATCGCCGCCGTCATCGCACTCGGATGATTACCTAACGGAAACTGCCGAATCGCCACTACTAAATCATTACCAAATTCGGCTTTGGCGCGGGCAATCGTATCATAAAAAATTGAACAAAATGGACATTGAAAATCTATATAGACAATTAATTGTGCGGGAGCACTAATATTCCCCCAAAGATGATCTTCAAGCGTTAATGGTTGAACATGGTTATTATTATTAACTACCGGTACATCATTCAAACCAGTTGTATTTTCTTTAGAATTAGTGGCTGATTTATGACTAACAATACTACCACTACCAGCAAACCAACTTTTGATAATTTGTTGTCGAATACGAGGAATTGACAAAACTAAAACGCCGGAAGCGGCCACAACGGCAATACAAAAAAAAGTCAGGATTCGTAATCCAGTACTCATATTGGCCGCACGAAAAATATTAGAATTTCTTTTCATAGATATTATATTTTGCCTCACTATTCAAAACAAAACTCAACCATAGAAAGATAGGTTTTATTATTATACCAAACTTTACTCTAAAACTTAAAGATTAGGCATCGACGTTAAAGCCAGCGTTTGTTCAAGACTACTAGCTAAACCAAGAAGGCTAAAATCACTTTGTGTCGGGCCAATAATTTGAAAACCAAGCGGTAGTGGCTTCTTAAGCATCGGTACTGAAACGGCTGGTAAACCAGCAAGAGAAGCTGGGACTGAAAAGACGTCTTCGAGATACATGGCCAGAGGATTTTTTTTAGCACCAAATTTAAACGCTGAATTTGGGGTTGTTGGTGTCACAATCACGTCACACTTTTTAAATGCTTCAAAAAACTCCGCTTTAATGCCTTCGCGCACCGCTTGCGCCCGATGATAATAAGCGTCAGCATAACCAGCACTTAGCACAAAAGTGCCAAGAATAATACGTCGTTTTACTTCTGATCCAAAACCTTCTTCACGCGTTTTTATATAGTGCTCTAAAAGATTATGAGCTTTTTTAGTTGCAAGACCAAAACGCATACCATCAAACCGTGCCAAGTTCGAACTTATCTCAGCCGGGGTGATAACATAGTAAGCCGCTACCGCATACGGAGTTAAAGGTAAATGTAAATCAATAATCTTTGCCCCCATTTCTTTTAACTCTTCAACCGTTTGATAAAATTGTTTTTGAACGGCTGGTGCCATGGTCAGCGCCATATATTCTTTAGGGATTCCAACCCTCATATTATTCCAATCTACTTTACTTTGAACGTCGAGCTGGGTTTCAGCCACAACTTGAGTGGTCGCATCATGCTCGTCATAACCCATCATCACTCGTACGACTTCGGCCGCGTCAGAAGCTGTCTTAGCTAAAACGCCAGGTACGTCAGTTGAGCTCGTCATGGCAATTAGACCAAACCGCGAACAAAGGCCATACGTCGGCTTAAAACCAACTAAACCACAAAACGATGCTGGGTGACGCACTGAACCACCAGTATCAGTACCAAGGGCAAACAAACAAAGATGGGCCGCAACGGCGGCCGCGGAACCACCTGAAGATCCACCCGGCACACGTTGCACGTCCCAAGGATTTTTTGTTGGACCAAAGGCACTATATTCAGTTGAAGAACCATGAGCAAACTCATCAAGATTAGTTTTTCCAAGTAATACTGCACCGGCAGATTGTAATTCCTTGACTACCGTAGCAGTGTAAGGCGCAATATAGTGCTCGAGCATCTTAGACCCAGCCGTTGTTGGTAAACCCTTTACCATAATATTGTCTTTAACTAAAAATGGAATACCAAGTAGTGGTGACTTCTCTCCT
The DNA here is from genome assembly GCA_964558025.1 of uncultured Gammaproteobacteria bacterium. Taxonomy (GTDB): domain Bacteria; phylum Patescibacteriota; class Patescibacteriia; order Patescibacteriales; family Patescibacteriaceae; genus Patescibacterium. The sequence goes on from CAZLCH010000011.1 coordinate 1,802, forward strand.
TGAGCTAAACGTTGATCAGCTTTACGAGCGGCCATCAATGCCCCCTTTTCATCAATATATAAACAAGCGTTTAATTTTCGATTTAACCCTTTAATCGCTTTTAAACAAGCCTTGGTTAACTCAAGACTGGTTAATTCATGGGTACGCAACTTCTGTGCGGCGCTTATAATTGTCAGCTCATTTGGCTTCATACATTTAAGCCAAAATTCTTTTAACTTTAACTAATCGTCCTTGTTGATTGGGCGCTTGTTGTAGAGCGGCTTCACGCTCTTCTTCATTCCAGGCTTTAATTGTATCAACCCGTAAAGTATGAGAGTTTATAATAGATGTATGATGTGATATTTTTTTTAACTTAACTGTCTGTAATTGATCAACATAGCGCACAATACCGCCCAGTTCGGCGCGGTATTGTTTGACTTCTTTCTCAGTTAATTCCAGTTTAGCTAAAGAAGCAATATGGATGATATCTTTTTCAGAAAGTGTCATGAAGTAAACATTATTTTACACAGCGAAAACCTAAAGTGGCAGCAGTAGACCCCACGGCTGAATTCATATTCATCTGATAAATACCGGCAAAGCTTGCTCCACCTAACGATCCACCTCGATAAAAAGGTCGTCCATTGGCCGGACAGCCATAGTATCTTCCCATACCATTAGTATCATCCCAAGTACCAATTGAAGGACCATTGGTCGGACGAATTCCACTAAGACTACCTTGACTCCATTGGGTATAGCCCCCACTCGGATAAGCGGCCGTTGTACAGGTATCATCTGTCCATTCACCAACGTTACCGGCTATATCCCAAATCACATCGCCGGTTGATAACGTATGAGTACGTTTACTTTGACCTGAGCCAGCTACTGTACCATCAAGAGCGTTACTCGTACTATAATTGCCCTGATTAATCCATGAGGTGCCAATCACACCGCCGTTCCAATTCGAAGCTACTTGTTCAATATTTCTGGCAATCGTCATCCACTCAACATTGGTAATAAGGTGGCCACCCGCTGATTGACAATATGTTTTGGCATTAGCTTGAGTGATATTGGCAATCGGAATACCACTGATAGTAGAAACTATTTGACGATTATTAGAAGCAATACAAGCGTAATTCGGTACGGCTGAACCCGTACAAGCTGTGTTACTACCGGATAACGAATTATCATAGGTAGTATTACCAGTGGCCGGTGTTGTTAATCCAGTTGTTGGGGTTGAGGTACAAGCACATTTTGCTTCATACTGCATAACACAAAAATCAGTCGTTTCCAGCGTGGCATTACCAGGAATACCAATATACCCTGTGGGACAATTTAAGATACCATTCGAGGTAGCGACATGAGCTCCACCTAATAAATCATCAGTCGGAGCGCTGACACAGAAATTAAGACTATAGCGTTTACCACCTTCTAATTGTGTATATTGATAATCGTTAGGTGGACAAGTGCCATCATTCCACGGTTTTGGATTTGACGGCACGCGCAACATATAGTTAACACCATTACGTGCCAGACTGGCACCAGGCGTAATAGATGTAGGATAAAAACCATTATCGTTATAATATAACTTCAACGCCAACTGTAGTTGTTTAATATCAGACAAACGACGAGTATTACGCGCGGTTGTTTTTGTATTATCAAGTGTCACCATAATTAAGGTCGCCAAAACACCAATAATGGCAATGACAACCATTAATTCAACTAATGTGAAGCCTCGAGATATAGTTATGTTTATTCGTAATTTCATATCTCACTTAAGAACGCACCATGTGTAAAAACTCTTTTTCGGTAATAATTGTCACGCCAAACTTTTTTGCTTCTGCAAGTTTACTACCCGCGGCTGAACCAGCTAAAACATAATTAGTTTTTTTACTGACTGATTTATGAACGATGCCGCCATTCTCTCTTATTATAGTATGGGCGCTATCGCGGGTCAAACCGCTCAATGTACCAGTCAAAACAAAGGATTTTCCTTGGAGTATATTATTAGAAGTAATAATTTTTTTGGGGGAGATAAGAGTAATCCCTACCATTGTTAACCGCTCTAAAAATCGCCTATGAATTTTATCTCTAAACCAACTATAAAGACTGCGAGCCACGACTGGGCCAATATCAGGTATTGCCTCTAGCTCGGACATTGAAATTTTTTCAAAAATAAGTCCAATGTCATAAGGAGTGATAAAGGTCAATTTATACTTCCTGCCCCAAACTGGTATTTTCTCTGCCAAAACCCGAGCACTTTCTTCACCAATATGTAAAATACCAAGCGCATATAAAAATCGTTCCAAGGGTATTGCTTTGTGATTAGTAATAGCAGTAATAAGATTAGACGCTGATTTTTCAGCAAAACGCTCAAGGACAATTAATGTTTCTTTTTCCAGTGAGTAAAAATCAGCCGGATCACCAACTAAATGTGTCTTGACTAATTGTTCAATTATTTTTGGGCCAAGACCAGGAATATCAATACCATTTTTACTGGCCCAGTGAATTAAACGACGAACATTCACAGCGTAGCAATTTCGATTTAAACAACGAAGTGCTACTTCCCGACCTTGTCGGACGACCGCTGAGCCGCACTGCGGACAATGTTGTGGTGGTTTAATTTTTTGTTCTTTACCGGTACGTAATTTAGGTAAGACGGCAATAATTTTTGGAATAACATCCCCCGCTCGTTCAATTACCACTGTATCACCACGCCGCACATCTAATCGCTCAATTTCTTCAAAGTTATGTAAGGTCACATTACTGATTGTTACGCCACCAACTCGTACTGGTTTCAACTGTGCGGTCGGGGTTAGAACACCCGTACGACCAATCTGCCAACTAACATCAGTTACTACTGTCGTTGCTTGTTCGGCGGCAAATTTATACGCCATCATATAGCGTGGTCCTTTACCAATAACACCAAGTTTTGGCCATAGATTAAGATCATCAATAACAGTCACAACTCCATCACATTCAAAGGGCAAGGCTGAGCGTTTTTTTTCAACTCGATGATGAAAAGCCAATACCTCAGCTAGATTATGGCAAACTTGATTCTGAGTTAAAACTTTAAAGCCCAATAAGCGCGCTAGTTCATGTTCAAGATGATGAGTAGGTAAACCAAAATTAGTGGCAATACCATAAACATAAAACTCCAATTGCCGCTCGGCTGTTATGCGAGAATCAAGTTGACGAATTGAACCGGCCGCGGCGTTGCGAGCATTAGCTAATAACGGTTTGCCTGCCTTGGCATACTGTTGATTAAGTTTTTTCAAAGTAGCGGCAGTCATAATCACTTCCCCGCGAATTTCAATCTCACCACTTTCAAGTAAGGTTATAATTTTTTTAAAGATGGTTGGTGGAAGACCAATTTTTTTTGCCTCAACAGCAGTTGGTTGACGTAAACGCAGGGGCACTGAGTCAATCGTCCGAATATTACTCGTCACATTCTCGCCGATTCGTCCATCGCCACGTGTGGCGGCGCACCAAAGGACTCCCTTGCGATATATTAAACTCATCGCCAGCCCATCCATTTTTAACTCGGCATAGTAATGTATCTTTTGAGAGGCTAATCGATTTTCAGTTAATAATTTTAGATTGCGTTCTTCCCAAGCCAGCATATCAGCTTCGCTAAAAGCATCATACAAAGAAATCATTGGCACGCGGTGGGTAATTTTTTCAAACTTAGCCAAAGGCACACCACTCACACGTTGTGAGGGTGAATCAGGTGTAATTAAATCAGGAAACTGCTCTTCGAGTTTCACCAACTCATTTTTTAAACTATCTAAAGCGCCATCACTAATTTCCGGCTTATCAAGGACATGGTAAAGATAATTATGTCGATTAATTTCTGCCCGTAAAATCGCCAGACGAGCACGAGCCTCCTGTTTCGTCATATAGATTATGAAGCATCCTTAAGACAGCGAAGAGAATAAGATGGTTCTTTTTTTGACTCTTCATCACGTCCAAAAGCAGAATTACCTTTTTCTATCATTCTAAAAATAGTTGGTTTATCACCAGTGGATGACCAAAAAAATCCTTTATCTTTATAATCTTTGAATGATTTGCCATTATCTTTACGAAGACCACTGTAATCGGCATTAAAACCAGTAGAACCATTGGGATAGGCTAATGTATCACCCGCATCTTCACACTGATAATCATCACGATCAGGATCACAATGACCACTAGTAGTTAAATATGTTTCCAACTTACTCCACTCCCGATCACTAGGAATATGCCAATCATCAGGACAAAGCCCCTGATCACTTTCGTCATTGTCACCGTCCATGATAGCTGACCAAGTATATAGTGCTCCACGAGTACCATCGGCACAATTACTTTCATCATTATCATAACATGATCGGCCTTGATCTTCATCAGCGTTTGAAGCGTCAGGACAAGGTTGTGCACCACCACCATTAATACAAGTACCATCACGTTTACTTTTTGTACGCATTGAGGCTGCAGTCCAACACTGGTCATCAATCAAAACTGTTGGATATTCATAGCCGTCCCGATCTTCGAGAATACCTTTCACTGGATCACCACAGGTAAAGATTAAAATTTTTACCGCATCACGTACCGATCGATTATATAGACCTTGGTAACCAGTCGCTATTAAATTAACGCTGTCATTAGGATTCATGGACGTAATCATCACCCGGTAACGACGATTACCATCGTTAAATAAGGCATTACTGTTAGTACATGATGTACAGTGGGCGGTATTGCTAAAATCAATACAATCATTAACTGAACAAGTAGCAAAAAAATTATGATCGCCGGCATAGTAACCTTTGACTTTTTCAATGCCGGCCTGAGCCGAGGCCAGCGCCTGTTCAGTATCTTCCCGACCCTTACTTTGATCAAGATTATTGAGTAGTAAAGTCGCGCCGATTGTCACGGTACTCAATACCACAAGGATAACCGTCATCACGAGTAGTAAAGCAATCCCCTTTGGCGTATGCTTTAACGTAAAAAATGATTTTTTGGGCATAAAATATTTTAATAATTATTAAAATTAGTCTTTAAGACAACGAACCATAATACTATATTTCTTTTTATCAGGCCAGTTAACAAATGTGCTAGTAGTTGTAGTTAGAATACTAAAATAAGCATCATTATTAGTAAACGGTGGTATTGATTGTGTGGCGCTCCAAAATGTATCATAATCACCAGCTGATGTGAAAGTTGAGCCATTGGTCTGGCGATCACCGGTCATAATAGCATTAAAACCAGAATTACCAGTCGCTTTTAAGTAAGCGCCACCATCATTATCAGTATCATCTCCATCAAGTAAATCAACATTGCTTTCTATAGTTAGATGTTCAGTATTAGTTGGTATATGCCAGCCAATCGGACATAAACCTTGGTGATAGGGGCTGGTAATCTGAGCCGCACAATTACTGGTATCACAACTAGAAGCCAGATTCATAGCGGCGCTCCAACGATATAAGGCATAGCCATTCATACAATCGGTTTCATCCCCTCGCGAATTATTGGGCCAATCAATACAATCACGGCCACTATCTGTTTCTCCACCATAATCAACCCCCGCTACATTCTTCAAACAAAATGGCACACTAAACGAAGCGCCGGTGTTAACACAAGTTCCATCCGGTTTAGTTTTAGTTCGTAAATTTTCCGCCATCCAACATTGATTGCCGATCAATATCGTTTTGTAGCTAAAATTATCACGATCATAAATTGTTTGTCCGCACACAAACGGTCGAACCGCCATCGTTGTTTGTAAATTAAGGATATCAACGTTCACACCATTAACTGGTTTGCCAACAATTGAGGTTGTGAGAGCCGCGGTTGGTAGCTCAACACTCACACTCGTTAAAGCGGAAAAATTTAAAGCCGTAATATTAACATCAGCCGGGGTAATGTATGTAAAATAAGGCGAGGCTGGTTGGTTATTGATCGTTACGGCTAATCGTTGTACGCCATTCGTATCAGTGTTTAAAAAATATTTTAGACACTGGTCGTTTTTATTGCGTATGTATAGCGTTGAGCCACTAACAATACAAAAAAAATTACTACCGGTACAACTGGCATCACAACCACTAACACTTTGTTTAGCGCCTTCAGCTTCTTTTTTGATAAGCGCTAAAGAATAATCCAAACCCTCCTGTAGATTTTTCTGCCCCACCGCTTTACCCTGAGTATCAGCCGCTCGACTAAATAAATCGGTCGCCACGGTCATAACAACCACAAATAAAACCACTGCGATCATTAATTCAATTAATGTAAATCCCTTATTATTTTTTATATGACGTATGTTCATATACTATTATCGCCAATCAGTTAGTTCATCTTCGAGTGTAACAATTTTTTGCTTATTATCACTTTGCCAGGCAACTTCAACTTGAACTTTAATGTATTCTGGTGTCGCACCCGGATTATACGTGGTCGTAATTAAACGGCGAAAAACAGAAGTCGTGGCATTGGGATCAGAGCTATAACCGTACTGAGAATTAAAAATTTTTAAAAGTGAGCTTGTTTTGACGGTGGTAGTTGTAGCGACAGGTGTAATCGTTAAACTTGAATCAATCGTGAAAGGATAAGGGGTTCCTGAAGGATCATAAATACCAGTAAAAGCTGGTAGGCTATTATTATAATTTTGATCACGCTTGAAACGGACTAACTCAAGACCTTCTTTAGCTAAATTTTCCGCAATTAAATCATACTTAGTATTAACTTTAGCATCTTGACTAACAATGAGAATACCCATCAAACCGCCAAACGCAATCACAATTAAGGCGATCGCGACTGTCACCTCAAGTAATGTAAAACCATGGTGATGTTTTTTCATATTTAATAACTGATGGTTCCAAACGGCGTAATCGTAAAAATTTTAATCAAAGCACTATTAAGGTTTTTGAAACTAATACGAAGATGGGCCGTTGGTGTTAAAGGCATTGGCCAACCATTAATATAAGTCCGAGCATCACCAACGTTAAAAATAATGGCACTGGTGGGATAATTAGTAAAAACAGTAGTAGGGTAAAGAGTATAGGTAGGCACATTCTCCATCCAACCCATTCTAATATCTTGGTTTAAATTAACCGTCTTAAATTTTTCATTACTGCTATATTGACGATCGCTATTCAAATCAGCAAACAATGTGTAACTACTGCCTGAGTCAGCGAAATTAATTCCCCAGCCAGTCGGCTCTTGTCCTTCATACCGTTCTCGATTTAATGCCTTGCTGGCGGCTAAACGGACATCACTGACAAACAAATCACGACTGGACGAATAAGTTGATGATGAATTTCCTAAAGCTTTAAAATTAATCAAACCTAGAGAAATAATAATCGCAATAATGCCGACCGTCACAATAATTTCTGTTAAAGTAAAGCCAAGCGGTCGTAGATATTCTTTGGTGGACATACATTATTTTTTTCCAAGTAGTTCTTTAATGGCACGATCGCGCTGTGGGTCTTTGTCGGCGGCACGATCTTCACTTGTGCGCTCAACACTAATATCAGGTTCAATACCATGCTCATGAATATAACTACCACTTGGCGTAAGCCATTTGGCAGTAGTAATTTTAACTGATGAACCATCCTGTAATTTTCGCAAAACCTGAACTGAACCTTTACCAAAAGTTTTTTCACCGACTAGAATCGCTTTCTTATAATCCTTTAAAGCACCAGCCACAATTTCTGAGGCAGAAGCACTGCCCTGATTAACCAAAACAACCGTTGACATATCAGCTAATGGTGCGTTGCCTAAAGCCTTATGATCAATCGTATGTTGATCACCAAATTGTTCTTTAACAATCACGCCATCTTCGATCCAGTTACTGGCCATGGCCACAGCCGTATCAAGGTAACCACCGGGATTATTACGCAAGTCCAAAATTAAACCTTTCGGTTGCTTACCAAGCACTTCTCTCACCGCCGCATTAAATAAATCTTCAGTATCATTATTAAAATTAAAAACCTTAATAACAGCAATCTGATTATGTTCAACCCAACTAAGGCGAATACTCTTGACCACGACGGTATCGCGGGTAATTTTAATATCAATCGGTTTATCAGCATCACCTCGTACCAAAGTTAAGGTTACTGATGTTCCTTTTGGGCCACGAATTTTTTTAATTGCTTTATCTAACGAAAGATCAACCGCGCTGGCTCCATCAATTGCATAAATTTTATCACCGGCCCGTACCCCTGCCTTCATTGCCGGCATATCTTCCAGCGGTGCCATAATAGTTAAAATACCATCGCGAAAACCGATTTCAGCGCCGATACCTTCAAACATACCTGAAAGATCATCAG
>CAZLCH010000012.1:0-10050 GCA_964558025.1 uncultured Gammaproteobacteria bacterium
GTAAACATTTTTAACACTGGTCGACATATCAGGCTGAACGATAATATAACCAAAATCATCGGTTTCACCACCAAGGTTTTTAAATAATTCAGTTTGCGGTAATAAACCAATTTCAACGAACAAACCATCAACCGCTAATTCGGTACTATTATTATATGGTTTGTCGAGCACTAATTTTTCTAATTTTTCTTCACCGGCCAAACCAATAATATTAGTTTCATACATAACCGTCACATTTGGTCGGTTAATAAGTTCATCACGCCAGACCGGTTCACCTTTTAACGTCGCTCCACGAACAACAACATACACTTGTTTAGCTAAATCTGCTAAATACAGGGCGGCTGAAATAACGCTATTACCACCGCCAGCCAAAGCCACGGTTAAATCTTTGAAAAAAGGGCCATCACAAGTCGCGCAATAGGCTAAACCACGACCAAGATAATGATCCTCGTTTGGTAAAGCTAATTTACGATGTTTTGTGCCCGAGGTAAATAAAACTGTTTTGGTGGTTAACGTTTTTCCACCGCGAGTTTTTACCGTTAAACTCATATCAGGCGCCTGGGTAACTTCAGTAACCTGGTCGGTCATAATTTCACCACCTGAGTCTTTAAGATGATCAGCCATTTTTTTTGTCAAAGCAAAACCAGAAATACCCGGGTCACCCGGCCAATTATAAATTTTATGGGCTTCAGTCGTTAAACCACCAACCAAGTCACCAATCACAACATTTTTGAGTTGGTAACGTGAAGCATAAATGCCGGCAGTCATACCAGCCGCGCCGGCGCCAATAATAATTACGTCGTAATCCATAGATAATATTTCTTAACGATTATCACCATCACTATTTACTACGCCTCGTGCTTGACGCGAAGCTAATTTTTTTATATTTTCCTCAGCTACATCATCTAAGGTAAAACCAAACTCATGAGAGAGCATGGCAATATACCATAAGACATCACCTAATTCCTTTTTTATTAAATCGCGATATTCATCAGTAATGACACCATTATAATTACGAAAAATCTTTTTAACTTTTTCCACCACTTCACCTGCTTCACCAGCCAAGCCAAGCGCTGGGTATACAAACGAGGCGCCGATTGAAGGGTAACCAGCGGTTTTTTCAGCCACTTTTTGATAGTCGTTAAGTTCCATAAATAATAAATACAATATTAGTATTGGTACTATACCAGGCAAAAAAAGATAAAACAAGTTTGTTAGAAAATTACTCTTGCTATACAATATATATACTTATAACTTTAAACTATGCTATGGAAACACTACATACAATAGGTCTAGAAAAAGAATCTGAGGGTATAGAAGACCCTCGACCCTTTATCTTGGGTATTATTAATGAAGTATCAAGTATGGGGGGTAATGATTCAGAAGTGTCAGAGCTATATGATATATTTAATAAATTTCAACAAAAAGAAATGACAGCAGCAGAAGCCTATCGAAAAGCCTTGGACATTAAAGAAAGAAAAAATGCTTACCACTAACCTTAGGCGGAAATAATTGTAGTCCCAAGGGGAATTGAACCCCTGTTACCAGGATGAAAACCTGGTGTCCTAACCACTAGACGATGGGACCGAAAAGTTATTTTTCTTCTGTAGTATAGTAATAAAATATCGTATTGTCAATGACTTTACCTAGTATTAGCTAAAACTTTAATTTAATATTTTATCCTAATGGGAAACGTTATTGTCTACATCTGCATCAATTTCTTGACAGCTCTCTTAATTTCCTTTAGATTGAAATATTAACCTTTCCCCGCTTGTAATTATATATAATTTAAGTCGCTTTTGAGCGGCTTTTTCTCTAAACCTTGTATGCTGTCACTGGATCAGCAAATTTTTGAACAAGTTGATAAGGCTGGGCGAATCTTAATTACCTTTGCTCGTGATTGGAAGGGCGATATGATCGCTTCGGCTTTAGCTTTAAAAACTTGGCTAGAAACTCGTGGGAAGGAAGTGGACATCGTGGCGGAAAAACCGACGACTGCTTCTTCTTTTTCTTTTTTACCCAACTACGCCCTGATTTCGCATGAACTTGATAACGTCCGCCGCTTTATTATTTCACTTAATCTTAATAACGCCACCGTTGATCAAGTTGAATATCGTCTTGAACAACACTCACTTGATTTTATTGTTTCACCGAAAGACGGTTTTTTTACGGCGGCGGATATTTCCTCTCGCTCGAGCGGTTTCCGTTATAGCTTAATTTTTGTTCTAGGTACGCCTGACCTTGAATCACTGGGCTCAATTTACGATCGCGATACTGAGTTTTTCTTTAAAACCCCAATTATCAATATTGACCATAATCCAGCCAACGAAAATTTTGGTCAAATTAACCTTGTTAATGTTAAGGCCGTGGCAGTAACCGAGATTCTCGCTGACCTCATGATCAACGCCAAATATATAATTAATGAAGATACGGCGACATGCCTTTTAACTGGTCTTATTACGGAAACCAAAAGTTTTAAAACCGCTAATATCACTCCCCATGCCCTAGCCCTCGCTTCAAAACTTGTTACCTATGGCGGACGGCGAGAAGAAATTATTAACTCTCTCTACCGTTCAAGAAAACTAAATGTCTTAAAACTTTGGGGCAGAGTTCTCACTGGTTTAAAAGAAAGTTTACATGGCCACCTTGTCTGGTCGCTTGTCACCAATAAAGATTTTTCCGAAACTCATACGGAACCAAATCACCTCTCGGATATTATTGATGAATTAATTATTAATATGCCTAAGGCACAGTTGATTGTCTTGCTGTATGAACAAAGCGAAGGAATACAAGCTATCGTCCATAGTGTACGTAATCTCAACGCGCTTGAATTAACCGCTACCTTTAGTAGTAAAGGTAGCCGTAACTTAGCTACTCTACATATTGAAAAACCACTAGCTGAAGCTAGTCAACTTCTTATCACTCACCTTGAAAATAAGATTAAAACAATCTCAATGTAGGTTTGAATAAAGCTTTTAGATATGATACGTTAAAAAAGTTACGAGCTTAGTATATGACCGCTTAGCTCAGTTGGTTAGAGCGCCACATTGACATTGTGGAGGCCAGTGGTTCGAGTCCACTAGTGGTCACCAAATACTTTCTAACTTTATAACTCATTTTGCGCCTGTAGCTCAGCTGGTTAGAGCATCGAGCTTATACCTCGAGGGTCCTTGGTTCGAGTCCAAGCAGGCGCACCTATAAAAATTATAATAAGTACCTATGCGAGCAAGAGACTACTTACTCGCCCTCACACAATCGGAAATTCTTGGCCCCTCTCGCCTTCAGCGCCTGAGGGGCGTTTTTACAACATGGCAAAAAATTTGGGAAGCCAATACTCATAACTTACAAAAAGCGGGTTTAAAAAATTCACAGATAGAAAAATTAATTTATCATCGTCATAATTTTAAATTTGAAAAAACCCATCTGGAATTAAAAGAAAAAAATATTCATTATATTACTATTGATGAGCTAGAGTATCCTCCATTATTAAAAATGATTTCACTACCACCGCCACTGCTGTATTACCAGGGTAACCTTAATCTTTTTACTGACCAAAGCCTAGCGATTGTCGGTGCGCGTAAAGCTACAAGCTATGGCGAACTTGTTTTGAAAAAATTTGTACCTGAATTAGCTCAAGCCAGCTTCCTTATTATAAGCGGCCTGGCACTCGGTATTGATGGCTTAGCTCATACTCTTACCCTTGAACATCATGGCCGCACGGCGGCAGTTTTAGGATCTGGCTTAGATCATATATATCCCAGACAACACCGCTCGCTCAATCAATCAATTAAACAAACTGGTTGTCTTATTTCTCAATTTAAACCGGGAACACCGCCGTGCAAACAAAACTTTCCGCAACGCAATCACCTGATTGCCGGTTTGGCGTACGCCACGCTTGTTGTCGAAGCTGGAGAAAAATCAGGAGCACTGCGAACAGCCGAATCAGCTAAAACTATTGGGCGTTTAGTCCTGACTGTCCCTGGTAATATCTTCTCTCCGCAAAACGTTGGTACTCATAATCTTTTTAAAAAAGGTGCTCGTATTATAACTAGTATTGACGATATATATGAACTTTATAATAAACAAAACTCACTAAAAACGGTAAAGAAAATACAACCTCAACTCTCTGATGAGGAAGCTCTGATTTTAGAATATTTAGATTATGAACCACAGCATATCAATGAATTGCAAAAACAAACCAAACTTGACATGAAAGCGATAAACAGTAGACTGACTATTATGGAATTAAATGGCGTTGTCCAACACGTCGGTAATATGAATTATCTTCGCCTACGATAGATATATAGTATAACAACCATGAAATTAGTTATTGTTGAATCACCAACCAAAGCTAAAACCATTACCAAATTTCTTGGTAAAGGTTTTGATGTCGAATCATCGTTCGGCCATATTCGTGATTTGCCAAAGTCAGATCTCGGCATTGATATTGAACATAACTTTGCGCCCCGTTACATTATTCCCACTAAAGCCAAAAAAACTGTCACAAAATTAAAGAAGTTGGCGGAGAAAGCTGAGTCGGTTATTCTTGCTTCTGATGAAGATCGCGAAGGAGAGGCGATTGCTTGGCACCTGGCCGAAGCGTTGAAACTGCCAACAACGAAAATCAGTCGTATTGTTTTTCACGAAATTACCAAAGAAGCGATTGACGAGGCCCTGAAAGAACCTCGGACAATTGATCAAAAACTAGTCGATGCCCAGCAGGTGCGCTGAATTCTTGATCGCTTGGTTGGCTATGAGCTTTCACCTTTTTTGTGGAAGAAAGTGGCCCGTGGTCTTTCTGCCGGACGAGTTCAATCAGTCGCGGTACGCTTGGTCGTGGAACGTGAGCGCGAAATTGAAGCTTTCAAAACCGATGAATATTGGACACTCGCGGCTGAACTCATCACTGACAAAAAAGAAATCTTTGTGGCTGAGCTTAATAAACTTGATGATAAGGTTTTGGATAAGCTGGAAATTAAGAATCAAACCGCCGCACAAAATTTAGTCGATGAGTTAAAAAAAGAAACCTACAGCGTACAAACCGTTGAAAAAAAACGCACGAAAAAATCGCCGCCAGCACCGTTCACGACTTCAAGTCTTCAACAAACCGCTAATCGTTTTCTTGGATTTTCCGCTAAACAAACCATGATGATTGCCCAACAACTGTATGAAGGTGTTGAATTAGGTCATGAGGGCAGTGTTGGTTTGATTACGTATATGCGTACTGATTCGCTGAATCTTTCACAAAAATTTTTAACTGAAGCGCGTGACTACCTTAATGATAGTCTAGGCAAAGACTATGCCTTAACCGAGCCGCGCCGTTTTAAAACCAAAAGTAAAGGTGCGCAAGAAGCTCACGAAGCGGTACGACCAACCGAAGCGGCCCGAACGCCGGAGAGCCTTAAGAATTTACTGACTCCCAACCAATTAAAACTCTATCGCTTAATCTGGCAACGCTCACTGGCTACCCAAATGCCAGCGGCTGAGCTTGACCAAGTCGCGATTGATGTCAAAGCCGGACGCGGTGAATTTCGGGCTACCGGACAAACCATTGCTTTTCCGGGTTATTTGAAAATATATCCGGAAAAAAGTCAGGAAGTTACCCTACCAGAAGTAAAGACTAAAGAAGTTTTAGAATTAAAAGAATTAAAACCGGAAGAGCATTTTACCAAACCACCCGCCCGCTACAGCGACGCAACCTTAGTTAAAGAATTGGAAAAACACGGTATTGGCCGACCTTCAACCTACGCACCGACAATCAGTACCATCGAAGCACGAAACTATGTCCAACGCGATGAAAACAAACGATTAAAACCAACTGACATTGCCGGTGTGGTTACTGACTTACTTGTCAAACATTTTCCAAAAATCGTTGATCTTGAATTTACCGCCAAAATGGAAAATGATTTGGATGAGATTGCCGAAGGAGAAAAAGAGTGGCAACCGGTGTTACAAGAATTTTATGGTCCCTTTCACTCTAACCTCACCGAAAAATATGAAGAAGTCAATAAAAAAGATATCATGCCAGAAAAATTATCAGATGAGAAATGTGAAAAATGTGGTAGTCCGATGGTGATTAAAACCGGTCGCTTTGGACCGTTCTTGGGTTGTAGTAATTTTCCGGAATGTAAAAATATTAAATCAATGTCGAAAGGTGATAAAAAAGAAGATGAAAAATTAAAAGCCCTGGCCGAAGAATATAAAGATCAAATCTGTGAAAAATGTGGTAGTCCAATGGTCGTCAAAAATGGCCGCTTTGGACCGTTCTTGGGTTGTAGTAATTATCCCAAATGTAAAAACATTAAAAATCTTAATGTCAGCGACGGACCAACGATTCAATGTCCAGTTTGTGAAAAAGGCCAGATTGTCCAAAAACGCAGTCGCCGGGGTATTTTTTGGGCTTGCGATCGTTACCCGGATTGTAAAACGGCTTTTAATAGTAAGCCGACTGGTGAGATGTGCCCTGATTGCGGTCAACCATTAGTTGAGGGAAAAGAGGGACCAAAGTGTAGTAGTAAGGAATGTGGGTATGGGAAATAAAATTAAAAAAATGAATTCTAGATCAATTATTCAAGTAGGTTTCCTCACTATTCTCATCATGAGAATCAAACTGACGATAATCTACTAATATTTCCTCACCTATTTCAATATTACGATTAGCCATACCACATAATTCAATATCATCTAACATTTCTACGCTATCAACATTAAAATTTTTTGCAGAATGATTGGTAAAACGACTATCATCAATCGAGTAAACATATTTGTTGAGTTTTTTTGATAAATAACTATATCGTTTGATTAAAGCTTGTTGATCCATATTCATTTTCTCAACCTCTTGTGGATCAAAAAGAATATCAAAACGAGGATCAAATTTCCATGTGATAGTCCCTTTTTTAATCATTTCGTCAGCAAAAAGTCCGATACCGTTTATTACGCTTGGTTTAGCTGAAGCTTTTATCATTAACATATTAGACTACCTTTGAGTTAAATTTATAATATCTATTTTTTGTCTATACTTTCCTCTTCCTGTCTGATTCTTAAAAAAACTCGGTGTCCGATAACCCGGATTACCGCGTTTACTACCGACTTTTGTCCGACCACGACTTTTCATATTAAGAGGAAAATAATAGATGATACATATAGGCAAAGGTATCTGAGCAAATCAGCCAGGCCACTAAAAAACCAACAATAAAACTAATGGTTGAGGTAATAAAGGCTTGACGAAAACGCCAAGAAAAGAAAGAATAAGGCATATTAACGAAGTGTCTCTTTTAGCTTATAATAAAACCATTAAGCAAGCAATATGGAGATTTCCACTCTCACCAACCTTACTCTTGTCTTCGGTAGTATTCTCACTATCGGGATTATTATTGCAATCCTATTATTACTCCGCCGTTCCAGTGGGCAAAATAAAGGTGAGTTGGGCGCTCTGATGGAGCGATTAGCTAATCTCAATGAACAAAATCGTGATTTGCGTCACACGCTTGATAAAAAATTATCGGAAACACACGCCGCTAATACACAACACTTGGGCGAAACAGCAAAGATTATTCAGGGTATTAGTAATCAATCAACTAAGCTCATGAGCGAAGTGACGGAAAAATTAACTAAACTTGATGAAACCAACCGCCAAGTCGTAAATTTTTCCGGTCAATTGCAAAGTCTCCAGGACATTTTAAAAAATCCAAAGCAACGTGGTATTCTGGGCGAATATTATCTTGAAACTTTATTAAAGAATGTTATGCCAGCCGGCAGTTATGAAATGCAATTTGGTATGAAGGATGGCACGATTGTTGATGCCGCTGTCTTTGTCAAAGACAAAATTATTCCGATTGACTCAAAATTTTCTTTGGAAAATTATAATCGCATGGTCGAAACAACTAATCAGACTGAGAAAGATAAGTTGGAAAAAATTTTTGTTAATGATTTAAAAAACCGCATCATTGAAACGGCCAAATATATTCAACCGGACAACGGTACGACTGAATTTGCTTTTATGTTTATCCCCCATGAGGCAATCTATTATGATTTGATTATTAACAAAATCGGCAATGCCGGCGAAGAAACGGAAAATTTAATTCAACGGGCGGCTGGTAAGTATCGTGTCATTATTGTTTCTCCAACTTCATTCCTCGCTTACCTCCAAACAGTCTTACAAGGCTTGCGTGCTCTGCAAATCGAAGAAAGTGCCTTAAGTATTCGCGCCAATGTCCAGAAACTCGGCCAGCACCTTGGCGTCTATGATGCCTATATGCAAAAACTCGGTACCAGTATAGGTACGACCGTTAACCATTTTAACAGCGCCTATAAAGAACTAAAAAAAATTGATAAAGACGTGGTAAAAATTACTGGTCAGGAAGGAGTGATTGAAACAATAGAGCTTGAAAAACCAACACTTGAACTACAATAACCAACAATCATGACAACGCTTGAAACTGCTATCCTTAAAACTGTGGCTTATTTTGATATTTTTGATTATCCCCTTACCACCTTTGAAATTTGGCAGTACCTTGAACAAAAGACTACGCTATCTGAAGTCATAACTATCCTGCAAAACTCCACTCTGCCGCTCGAAAAAAAATTCGGCTTTTTCTTTTTACCTGGTCGAATTGAACTTGTAGCCATTCGTCAAGAACGCTATCGTATTAGCGACAAAAAAATAAAAAAATTAAAACGGCGCTTGTATTTAATTCAATGGCTACCCGGAATTGAATTAATTTGCTTAGCTAATAATATTGGTACGCACAACCTACGCCGTCAAAGCGATAATGATTTATTCATCATCACTCGTCAGGGTAGACTCTGGACAACTAAACTATGGGCAACGCTAATTCTTGCCCTGACGCATCTTCGTCCAACAACTAAACATAATACCGATCGATTATGTCTGAGTTTTTTGATTGATGATAGCGCGCTTGACTTATCTTCTTGTCGCCTTGAAACAGATGCCTATTTTACCTATTGGCTGGCGGGGCTTGTGCCATTATATGGCAATCAAAACCTGTATAAAAAATTATTAAATACCAATCAATGGTTTAGTGATGCTCTACCAAATTGGTCGTTGGTTAATAACCAACCAAGCTACCGTTTTCATAAAAAAATTACGACTTCACTCCCACCCAAAATTTTAAAAAACTTTTTTGAAACAGCGGCCAAATACTTTCATGGAAAGTTAATGGCCAAAGATTTACAAACCCTTGCCAACAAAAATAAGCAAGTCATTATTACGGACCATATTTTAAAACTTCATACTTTTGACCGCCGCACTTATTTTCAAACTGAATATGACAAAAGATTAACTAACCTTGGTCTCATATAAATATTATATGTTCGTTCGCGCCCTTCTCTATCTTATACTCTTTCTCTTACCCTGGCAGACTCGCTGGATTATTGAGCAAGGCCATATTAATAATGGTCCCTGGGAATATGGTACCATTAGTCTCTATGGCCTTGATATATTGATTATCCTCACTCTTTTAATTTTTCTCTGTTCACCGTTAAGGCAAAATATTAAAACCACTAACTGGAAAAAAACTCTACCACTTTTAATCTTCCTGGTATATCTAACCGCTCTTATCCCCTTTAGTCTTTCACCACTACTATCAACCCAAAAAATTATTACCCTAATACTTGGCTTGGTTATAATATTTATTGCCTATCATAGTGAAATTAAAATTCGTTCGGCGGCGTTAGCGTTGGTCAGTGGTGCTAGTCTTTCGGGCTTACTTGGTATCTGGCAATTTATCAGTCAAAAAACATTTGTCTCAAAATGGTTGGGATTAGCCTTTCATGATGCGACCGCACTGGGAACTTCGGTAATTGAAGCCACAGCGCCCGACGGCCTAATTGAACGCTGGTTGCGCGCCTATGGTAGTCTTGATCATCCAAATATGTTTGGTGGTTTAATGGCTGTAACATTAGTGCTGTCTTTCTGGCTCTGGCTATCACGGACTGGTCTGGAAAAAAAATGGGAAAGTCTTATAATTATCATCTCACTGGTGGTGGCTAGTGCCGGCACAATGTTGTCTTTTTCTCGTACGGCCTGGA